>JBGUHW010000223.1:0-7935 GCA_045112395.1 Bacteroidales bacterium | reverse complement strand
GCTGGTATTACCGATAAAGTAACCGCTTGCCGACTTAACAGAATAACCGCCTTCAACTTCACCTAAAGTAAAGTAGAAATTGTTATCAGTCACAGAAATTGCGTTTCCAGATATTGTGACTTGTTTGGTATTTGAAACAGCATCCAATGTTGTACGGCTACCATCTAAAGCAAGATTACCTTCTTCATAAACAATAAGGTACTTACCACCAGCAAAAATCTGGTCGGCACTTGTAACCTTCGTGTAATTTGTCTGCGCAAATGCTCCCAACGACAGCATTGCAAGACAAGCAACAAAAATAAATGATAAAATTCTATTCATAACTCTCTCAAATTTAAAATATTAACTGATTTTTCTTAGCTCTAAACAAAAAAAGAACCTATCCGAAGATAGGTTCAGTATTAGCATATTACTATTTTTCAAGTATTTCGGGGTCAACCAAGATTCTACCGCAATATTCGCAAGGTATGATTTTCTTGCTCGACTTGATATCCAACTGCCTCTGAGGCGGAATCTTGTTGTAGCAACCGCCACAAGCATCACGCTCGATTGTTACAACTGCGAGCTTGTTGCGAGCATTGTTGCGAATACGGGTGTAAGCAAAAAGCAAACGCGGTTCGATTGTCTGTGAAATTTCTTCGCGCTCTGCGTTCAACTTTTCTTCTTCGGTCTTGGTTTCGGAAATAATGCCGTCAAGTTCAACCTTCTTCATGTCGAGGTCTTTGCGGCGCTCTGCAAGGCGTTCCTTTGCTTCCGAAATCATATTGTTCCTATTTTCGATTTCTTCCTTGCTAACTCTTATGCTCTTCTCAGCCAACTGAATGTCGAGGTCCTGGTTTTCGATTTCCTTTGTCAAAGCATCGAATTCCCTGTTGTTTCTTACATTGTTCTGCTGTTCCTGATATCTCTTCAGCAAAGCCTGTGCTTCTGTTCTCTTGCGCTCAGCGACGGAAATCTGTGAGTTAAAATCCTTTATTTCCTGCTTGTAGTTGCTGATACGTGTTTCGAGACCAGCGATTTCGTCCTCGAGATCGCGCACTTCCAAAGGAAGTTCTCCACGGAGAGTTTTTATCTCATCAAGTTTAGAATCAACAAGTTGAAGCCTGTATAAGTTCTTCAGTTTTTCGGTTACTGTAAGTTCGTTCTTCTTTTCGTTTTCTGCCATCTCAATAATTGTTTATCGGATTCGTATTTATGTCTGAAAAATAGGTTGCAAAGTTATTATTTTTTTTCACAACAATGTCATAAAAAATTTATTAAAACAATTTTTTAGGATGACAATACAATATTAAGGCACAATGTTTGTTATTTTATTAATTTTGGTTTAAGCGCAAAAGACATGAAAAGACTTGCATACATTTTCGCATCAGTGACTACCGCATTGGCATTCACGATGTTATTCTTTGAAAAAAACATCGGATTAAACCTTGTAATCCTCGAATGGATAACAATTCCGATAATGATATTCCTAAATCGTCCATTCAAATTCAACAAACTGACAATCACCGCATTGCTCATACTTTTGACAACATCGCTTGCTGTGCTGTATTCGCACACAAACTGGACGATTTTCGTCAACATACTCATGTTTTTTACCTGCAACAGCATAATTGCATTCAAGGAATACCGCAGCTACATGTATGCGGCCTTCGAATCGTTCCGCAATGCTGCACTATCGTTTGTTCCGCAGGTTCACAAAAAGCATGAGGACGGCGAACCCAAGATGAAAAAAAGCAAGATTTTCTGGCTCACAGTGCTCGCTTTTGTGATAACAATGGCATTCGTCATTCTGTATTCGCTCGGCAGTTCCAAATTCGGCGAATGGGTCAGCGACATAATACAATCGCTTAATTTCAAGTTTATCCTGCTATTCCTGCTTGGACTTGTCTTCGCCAACTTTGCTTTCCGCAAAAAGACCGAAAAACTTATGACCTACGAGGCAGGCAAAGACATAACAATTGTACGCAAACGCAAAAGAAGATTTCTTCGCGGGCTATCGCAGACACTCAAGAACCGCAACTTTTTCGGCGTGATGCTACTCGGAATGCTAAACATTGTGCTTTTATTCTTCAACATAAGTGATATTCGCTATGTGTGGTTCTTCTCGTGGGACGGATCTTTCCTGAAGGAATTTGTACACGAAGGCACATGGATACTCACATTCGCCATACTCATATCGCAGATGATTGCTCTGCTTTTCTTCCGCGAAAACCTCAACTTCTACAGTCGCAACAAGCTGCTCAAGATTCTGACCATGATTTGGCTTGCACAAAACTGCATAATGACGGTTTCGGTTGGTATAAGAAATTTCTGGTATGTAAAATACTTCGGATTGGCATTTGGACGCATCATAGTTTTCTTCTTCCTTGTGCTGGTTATTGTAGGTCTGATTTCCATAATGATAAAGGTAAGCCGTCGCAAAACTATGTACTACCTCTTCAAGGTTAACAGCTATGCATTTATGGTAGTAATTTCGCTCTCGGCACTTGTAAACTGGCATGTTGTAATCGCCGATTACAATTTTGCTCACAGCGACAGCTCGTTCATCGAATACTCGTTCATGGCAAAACTCGACAACTCGGCACTGCCATTACTTGTAAAAACAAGGGCTGAACTCGATGTCATCGACCAGCAACAGCAGCAAGCCATGAAATTCGACACTCACATGGACTACTTCATATCCTCGAAGAAGTACGAAATCCTAATAAAGATGAAAGCGCGCGAATTCGTAGAAGAATACGAAAACCTAAGTTTTCTGGAATGGAATTACGCCGACGAATGGGCATATCGCAAACTGAAAAACAGCGGCTACTTGAACACTATCGACTTTGATTCCGACTGGTTCGACCTAATAAGATAAGAAGGCTAAAAGGCTAACAGGCTAAAAGGCTGACAGGCTAACAGGCTGACAGGCTAACAGGCTAACAGACAAAAAGTCGAGCCGAGCGTTCATACAGCATGCCTGCCTTGCTACCGCGAAACCTTAGAAATGACAAAGCAATAGAACCCCATAAACTTGCGAAATGATGCTCTATTTTATACCCGATAAGGTATAATTATGTTATATTTTTATAATTTTATACCCGATAGGGTGCAATCTAAAATATTTTTACTACTTTTGCACCCGATAAGGTATAATTTATGAAGACAATATTATCATCAACGGTAAAGGAACTGCGCAAAAAGAATAAGCTTACGCAGGAAGACCTTGCAATGAAATCCGGCTTAGGTTTGCGTTTCGTTCGCGACCTGGAACAGGGCAAACCGACATTAAGGCTCGACAAGGTAAATCAACTATTGGAACTTTTCGGCTACGAGATGCAACCAACACGATATAACAATGATGGCAAATGAAGCAGGCACGGATATATTTCAAGGACAAACCGGCTGGAATCCTGACAGAAAGCGATTCGGGATATGAGTTCAAATACTACAAGGAATATCTGGAACAGGTAAATGCCAAGCCGATAAGCAAAACTTTCCCTCTTTCGGACGAAGTGTATCACAGCAACATACTTTTTCCGTTTTTCGATGGACTGATACCAGAAGGCTGGCTGCTTGATGTCGCCATAAGAAACACTAACATAAGTATCCTCGACAGAATGTCGTTGCTGCTTGTGTGCTGCAAGGATTGTATAGGTGCTGTAAGTGTGGAACAAATAAATGGTAACAGCGATGAGTAGATGTTTGTATTGCTACGGGGAACTTCACGATGGAGAAACTGATTTTCACGCATCGTGTTCAAAAAAGATTTTCGGCGAAAAAAGCGTTCCTGCTTTTGAGTACAGCCGTTCCGACATGGATATGCTTGCAAAACAGATTGTTGCCTCGCAGACAACCATAACCGGAGTACAACCTAAACTATCGTTGCACCTGCAGAAGCATGAAGGCTCGAAGCGACTTACAATTGTAGGAATGCAGGGAAATTTCATTTTTAAGCCTCAGACTGAACTTTACAATAAACTTCCGGAAATAGAAGACCTTACGATGCATCTTGCCGAAATTGCAAAGATTGATGTTGTCCCACACTCGCTGATAAGGCTTGCCGATGGCGAACTTGGCTACATTTCGAGGCGAATAGACAGGACTAATGACAATTCGAAAATTGCGATGGAGGATATGTGCCAGCTGACCAGCCGTACAACCGAGCACAAATATCGCAGTTCGTACGAGCAGATAGCAAAGAAAATTGCCGAATACTCGTCAACGCCAAAACTCGACCTTGTTAATTTCTACGACATTGTAATCTTTTCGTGGATAACAGGAAATGCCGATATGCACCTGAAAAACTTTTCGATGTTTTCGCCCGATGATGTTGAATTTAGGCTAACACCAGCCTACGACCTTGTCAGTACGGCAATAGTAAATCCTTCTGATACGGAAGAACTTGCGCTTACTCTGAATGGCAAGAAAAGTAGAATTGAAGTAAAGGATTTCATTGAAGCTGCTTCTCGAAGCAATATTTCCGAGAAAATTATCGAGAGTTTGTTCCGCAAATACCTGTCTTTATCGCGCAAATGGGAAATACTTATCGATAGTTCATTTATTGATGACAGCCAGAAGATAGAATACATTAGACTTATAGAAAGTAGGTTGCTGAAAATATCGGATGGGTTGGTGTACAAATAACACATTGTGACACATTTTTTTTCGTCATTCCGCAAGTCGTGAACAATAACGCGATACGGAACGGGGAGCGTAATATTGTTCGACTATGCGGAATCTCCTATTAGTACACAGGGGAGATTCCGTACAAACGAACTCACAAGGCTCGTACCTACGCCTGTTCGTTCTGTCTTGCGGAATGACGCTCTGTTTTATACCCGATAAGGTATAATTATGCTATATTTTTATGATTTTATAACCGATAGGGTGTAATTTTGCCTTAATTCTGCGTTTCCACCTCTTGCCCCACCACCATATTAGGCAATAGCAAAACTAAAATGAAAAAAGGCAATAAAAATATTTTTAATTTACTCATTATAAACACATTCTGGATGAGCAGCAATGAATTCTTGAAATTTTTTACGCATTCTTATTTTAGGTTTATCGTATTTTATTTTTATTACACTCACTCCAATCTTACGAAACAGAGAAACTTGTTTTTTTTGCATGTTATACCTCTTTATTACCCTTTTATCAACCTCATATTCAGCATTGAAGAAAGAATTGTTAAGGCTTTCGAATAAGTATGATGATTTAGTAACACGATACTTTACGAAAAAAAAATCTCCGTTTTCTACAGGAACCCCTAAATACCAATTTTTATAAACTCTAATATAAGATGATAAAAATTCAATTGTATCAATATCAATATAATCTTTGGTAAAATATATATCATATGATTTTATAGTGTCAACGTTTAAAGTAAATAGTAATCTCGATGAAATATTTGAAAATTCATGACTAAATGAATCTTGAAAAGGTTCCTCTGTTTCTTTTAGCCTCAATGTTAAATCACTATGTATGGTATCTGTATTAATTTCAGATTTATACTCTTGATAACGTGGGGAATATGCCATCAATGTATAATTGCCATTAGCAATACTATCGAAAACAAAATATCCATCAAAATTTGTAGTCGTGCTAATACTATCTAATACTACGACTGTAAAAGGTATAGGTTCATTATTAATTGAATCGACAACATGCCCACTAATCTTGCCGATATTTGAGAGAACCCTATCTTGCCCCACCATCATACAAGGCAAAAGCATCGCAAATGCAAAAATGAATATTTTTAGTAGCCCCCTCATATCAAAACAATTGTCAATTCTTCCCCAGCAGCACTTTAGCATTCTCCAATGCCTCGGGCGTAAGCTTTTCGCCGCTCATCATCGAGGCAATCTCGGTAATGCGCTCGTCGGCAGAGAGTTTCTTGATGCTGGAAATTGTGCGCTGGTCGTCGGTATGCTTGTAAACCTTGAAATGCTCGCTTCCCATAGCCGCTACCTGCGGAAGATGCGTAATGCTCAACACCTGCACATTTTCGGCAATGCGCTGCATAATCTTGCCCATACGGGCTGCAATTTCGCCCGAAACGCCAGTGTCAATCTCGTCGAAAAGTATGGTAGGAATGTTCATCGAGCCAGCCATAAGCGACTTTAGCGCAAGCATCAGGCGCGACAACTCGCCACCCGAAGCAACCTTCTCGATAGGCTGTACCGCTACGGCCTTGTTGGCACTGAAAAGGAAGGAAATATTGTCGATACCATTGGGCGAAACCTCCGTGATTTCGTTACCGATCTCAAACACTCCGTGCGGCATTCCCAAGTCGTGAAGCATCGAATTTACGTATTCCTGCGTCTTCTTGAACGAAGCCGAACGCTTCTTACTCAGATTCTCGGCAGCGGCTTTTACTTCCTTGGACTTGGCGGAATGTTGCTTCTCAAGGTCGGCAATTTCGTCCTCAAGGTTTCCACTGTTGTCAACATAGCCCTTGTATTCCTCGTACTTCTGCTTGAGTTCTGAAATATTAGCTACACGATGCTTGGTCATAAGCCCCATTAGCAAGTCGATGCGATCGTTGGTAGCTTGCAGTTGCTGCGGGTTTACTTCCACCTGCGGCAACTGCTGCGAAATGGTATCGTTGATGTCGGAAAGTTCTATTATAGAGGAATCTAGACGCTGTTCAAGTTCCTGCGCCAGCTTGAAGTTCTTGCTGATTTTTGCAAGGTTGCTGCGCATTTGCTTCAGCAAGGCGGAAGCCGAATATTCGCCTCCGTCGTACAAGTTGGAAGTCTCGTACAAAGCCGATTTTATCTCCTCGGCATTCTCGAGCATCGAGGCACGGGCTTCAAGTTCTTCAAGCTCGTCATCTGACGAAAGTTTTGCGGTTTCGATCTCCAATGCCTGATACCTATAATAATCTAAGTCCTTCTGAGCCTTTGCAAGTGCGTCCTTCTTGCTTTTTAGCAGTTGTGCAACCGACTGGTAATCTGCATATTTCTGCTTGTATTCCTCGAAAAGAGTCAATGTTCCAGCAGCAGAATCGACAATGCGCAGACGGTAAGGCAAAGTCGTGAGCGACAGATTTTCGTGCTGTGAGTGCAAGTCGAGGAAATTGTCGGTAAGTGCCTTAAGTACAGCCAATGTCACAGGCATATCGTTCACAAAAGCACGCGACTTGCCTTCGGGCATAATCTCGCGTCTAACAATGGTTTCATCGGAATAGTCAACCTCGTTTTCGGCAAACAAGCCCTTCAATCCGAGATTTTTTATGTCAAAAGTGGCTTCGATTACGCATTTCTTGTCTTTGAAAAGAAGTACATCGGTGTCGGCGCGTTTGCCCAGAAGGAGCGAAATTGCACCTATAATCATTGATTTTCCCGAACCAGTCTCGCCAGTAATAACGGAAAAACCCGAATTGAAGTCAATGTCGAGTTTTTCAATTAGAATATAATTTCTGACAGAAAGGTTCCTAATCATTATTCCGAACGGGTTATCTTGTCGTACTTGCTTGAGTTTGCAGCGTCGATTTCTTTCATAAGGTTGGCAACGCGCGCCTTTTCGTCGGAGAAGCCGTCGGAGAAAATATTTACAATTTCGTCGCCCTTGACGGTACTAACAAGCGACATCAGGAACGAACCTGGACGACGGCGGTGCATCGACCTCAAGCTTTCAAGCGATTCTTCGACAGAAGCACGAGCATCGCTTGGCTTGTCGGCAAGCCTATCCAAACCTTGACGATGATAGGTGTACATAAAGTCGCGGAAGCCCGAATACTGGTCGTTGAGCAGATTTTCGGTAAGCCAGTAACGGTTCTTTGTGCTTTCGTACTGCTTCCAACCCGGTTCCTGTGCGCCCTGTGCGTTCTGCACAATCTTTTCTGCCATCTGGTAGTATTGCGTGCCAGCCTGCGAACCGAAACTGTCGTAGTCCAATCCGAGCATTATGTAGCAGTAGTAGGCAATCACAGCCGACAAATTACTTGTA
>JBGUHW010000222.1:0-12046 GCA_045112395.1 Bacteroidales bacterium | reverse complement strand
TGTGTGCTTCCAAAACTTAATAATGACAGGATAATACGTCAGCATGGTGCTTTTTTTATTTTTGGAATGGGCAAATCGAAAAAAGACCCTGCTAAACTTTTAGATAATCCTATAAAAATTAAAATTAATGCAAAATATAAAGAAAAAATTCTAAAAGAACTTGATGTTCTGGGAATCAACGATGCATACTTATTTCCAGAAACAGACAAAATAATGAAACAAATAAAGTTTAATTATAGTAAATAAATATTTCTTGGAAAATATTCATAGCCTAACATTTAATCACTCTATATCTATTTCTGATATAATTAATGGACTTATATTCATTTCTATTATTATTGGAGGCATATTTGCGTTAAGGAAATGGAATATGAACTTAAAAATAAAACGAGCAGAATATGTCAAAAGTTTAATTAACGAAATGAGAACGAATCAAGATATTGTTCTTTATTTATTTGACTATAATACTGAAATATGGTATAATGAGAATTTTCACAACAATTTAGACATAGAAAGAAAAATCGATTATACATTAAACTTCTTCTCTTACATATGCTACTTATCTAAACATAAAATAATAAAAACTGCAGAATATAATTGTTTCAAATATAATATTGAACGCATATTAAAAAACAATCAATTCCAATACTATTGCTATAACTTATATCATTTTTCAGCAAAGATAAAACAACCAATGCCTTTTTATGATTTGTTTACATATGCGAAAAACAATCATTATTTTGACGATGAGTTTTGGAATAACAGATCACGCCAATACCCTCACTATCTAAATTTTTAAAATTATCACATTACTTCCCAATACAGAACTTTGAGAAAATACTGCCCAACACCTCATCGGTACTGATAGCACCTGTTATTTCTCCAAGATGATAATTCGCCTCACGCAAATCCTGAGCAATGAAATCAGACGGAACGCCCTCTCCTATCGCTTGCCGTGCCGACAATAGTAAATCGCGAGCTGACGTGAGCGATGCGACATGACGCACATTGGTAATAACAACGTCGGCAGTTTCGGATTTCAACGACGAAACATAATCAACAAACCTGCGGCACAAGGCATCGACATTAGAACCGTCTAGGGCAGAAATCAACAGCGAGTCGCCATATCCATATTCAGCATCGCAAATGTCCGACTTGTTGAGCACCACAATAAGTTTCGTCTCTTCGGAAATCTCCTTTTCAATAGATGCAACAATCTCGTCGTTATGCTGCTTTTCTGCCGATGCATCGAGCACTAGCACAACAATACGCGCCGACTTTAACTTTGAATATGTGCGCTGGATACCAAGTTTCTCCACCTCGTTGTCGGCATTGTGGATGCCAGCCGTGTCAATAAAGCGGAAGCGTATGCCATCGAGGACAAACTCCTCCTCTATCGTGTCGCGCGTTGTTCCTGCCACCGACGAAACTATTGCCCTGTCCTCGTGCAATATGGCATTCAGAAGCGTTGATTTTCCTGCATTAGGCTCACCTACAATGGCGACTGGCACACCCGACTTCACTGCGTTACCATATTCAAAACTGCGGATAAGCTTTTCAGTTTCAACACAAATCTCATCAATCAGTGAAACCAACTTGGTGCGATCGGCAAACTCAACGTCCTCTTCCGAAAAGTCAAGCTCCAATTCAAGCAGCGATGTAAGTTCCAGCATTCTGCCACGCAGTTCCGAAATCTTCGACGACACCAGACCTTTCAATTGCGACATTGCCACACGATGCGATTCAGCCGAACTGCTTGAAATAAGATCGGCAACCGCCTCCGACTGCGACAAGTCCATCTTTCCGTTAAGGAAAGCCCTCTGCGTGAACTCACCGGAACGTGCAAGCACTGCACCATAATGCGTAAGCGAAGCCAAAATTTTCTGCTCGATATATTCGGAACCGTGGCAATATATCTCTACCATATCTTCACCCGAAAACGAAGCTGGCGATGCAAACTTTACCACCATAGCCTCATCGAGCAGAGTGCCTTTTTCGTCAATTATGCCAGTAAAAAGCATAGTGCGCGGACTTTCGGCTTCGAAAATGGACTTGCGCACGACAATATTCCGTGCAATAGTAAACGAATCGGCACCGCTAATCCTTACGATGCCTATTGCTCCTGCCCCCGAAGCCGTCGATATAGCGCATATTGTTGTTCCGAATGTCATTATTAGAAATTTTGTGCAAAAGTAAACAATTTAGGGGAAAGATTAATACCAAACACAAATTACCAGACAAAACCATTTATAAGAAAATCGCGAAGGCTAAGACGGATAACACTTTTATTGTTCATAGACAAAAAAATGGTGGACATTTTGTGTGTCCACCATTTTTAATATGTAATATCAGAAATTACAAACCGAGAACTTCTGCTCCCTGTCTGTAAACGATGTCCTTAGGAATACCAGCGCCAGCAATCTTGTCGAGGCTCTTCTGGAGGTCCTCGGTAACAACGCTCTTTTCCTTTATCCACTTGTCAACCTCAGGCTTATTGCCGTCGCCCTGAAGAACGATAACCTTTGTAACGAAAGACTTCACTGCTTCCTGCATCTTTTCAAGGTTAACAGAATACTTTCCTGTTGCCTCGTCGAAATTGAAACCACCATTTTCCTTAATGTATGCGAATTCCATCATGTTTGCCTTTCCGTGAGCCTCAGCAGCACCGAAACGAACCGAACGGAAGATACCAGCAAGGAAAGTTACATAGTTGTTCATCAAGTCCTGATCCTTGATTTCTCCCATTTCGTGAAGCATTGTAACAAGGTAAAGACCAAGCATATCGGCCTTAGCCTCCTCAATTGTGCTGTACGAATCGCCAAGAGCATCGCGAACCGACTTCTTATCAGGATTGATTGTGAACTTAACACCAAGTCCGTGAGCTACTTCGTGGAACATAACATTCTGGAAGAAAGCATTTTCGAAGTCGATGTTCTTCAACTGGTCATCTGCAATGAGAATTTCTGCAATAGGAACGAGAATCTTGTCGAATTTCAACTTCATAGCATTCTTCAGCTGCAATTTGCGTGAACCCTTTGTTGCGTGTACATTCGGGTCGTTTGGCAAGTTGATAGCAATGTTCTTGCTTGCCGAGTTGCAGTCGCCAGCAGAATAAACAACATCGTAAACATTCATGTCGCCAGAGTTGGTTGCGCTTTCGGCCTTGTACTGCGGTTCAACAGGCAAATTCGACTGCAAAGTCTGGAGAATTGCATTGTAGTGCTCAATCTTGCGTGTCCACTCCATGTTCTTAATGAGAATCTGTCCAGAATGAGCAGCACGTGAACCGTTGATTTCATCCTCGTAACTCTCGATAGGACCGACTACAAAGTCAATCAAATTGGTCTTCATGTCCATCCATGCGCAGTCGCTCTCAAAATACTTGTCGGTACGGAAAGCTTCAGCACGGAGTTTCAAATAGTTCTTGAAACCTTCATCCTCTGCAAGTTCTGCAGCCTCATCGAGCAAATCGGCAGCCTTGAGCAATTCGGGATATTCCTCGTGATAAGGAACTTCCTTGAGCGAACCATCCTCGTTGCGACGGATAACTGAATACCAACCGTTGCGAACTTCTTCTGGAAGTGCCTGGAATTCTTCATCGGTCATATCGGTTGGGTAGAAGCAAGCGCCCTTGGGCTTTTCGCCATAACCCTCAATGAAAGCCTTGTTGCAATCGAGACGGTCCCATGGGCCATAGTTGATTTCTGCATATCTACGAGCAGCATCATCCTTAATTGACGACAGAAATGCCTGCTTTTCACCAATAGCTTCCTTCCAGAATACTTCTTCCATAATGTCGGCAACCTCGATAAGCTTCTTGAGCATCTGCTTCTGGTTGTCGGTCAATTCTGCTACCAAATCCGATGTCAAGTCAACCTCGGCGTAATTGTTTACCAATGCTTGCATTTCGGATACTTCCTGCTTAGGTTCTTCTTTCTTTTCTTCCTTGTTGCTGCACGAACAAGCAAACAATGCAGCAGTTACAATCAAAATACTGATCTTCTTCATTTTATTTAATTTTAATTATGATTCAAAATATAATTACAGTTATAGTCAATCATTTAGGAGATTCCGCATAAGCGAGTTCTCACGACACGTACCTTAGTCGGTTCTCTCTGCTTTGTGGAATGACTCTTCAATTACGATTCAAAATATTGATAAATATAGAAAATTCCAACAAGCACTGCTATTATAGCCAGTACGAAAAGCGTAATCTTCCACCAGCACCACGGACGGTCGCCAGCAACCTTTCCTGTACGGCCATTGACGATGAAGCGGTATACTTTGGCATTAAAACGATATGCACTAATCCAAATTGGCAACAATGTATGTTTGAAAGTGGTATCGGAGAACTGTATGCTCAACGATGTAATCTTCTGGTGATCACCACCAATATCACGACGGACCTCTTCCCTAATTCCTTGTTCCATTATTCCTTTTGCATCCTCGTAGCCGTCCTTCAGTCCAACTTGATAAGTTTCGGTACGGAATCCCGACAAGAATTTTTCCTCGTAAGGCACAAGCTGCTCCAAATCCCATGGCTCAAGTTCATCCATCTTCTTGCGTTCCAATGTCTTTGATGCAGGAATAAGCACATCATCGAAGAACAGTCCGATATGTCCCGAAACTGGTGTCCAGCGTGTCTTGACAACGGTACGGGTTTCGGTCTTTCCGTTTACAGTTACAGTAATGGTGTCAGTGTAGTCATCACCACGCAAACCGCGATAGTCCGATTCGGTCTGAGCATCGTAGGTCCAGTAAGGCATATACATGCCAGCAATCTTTTCGCACTGCGTAGCGTACTTTTTCAGTTTTGGCGGAGCAAACCACAAACCCTTTATCCACTTGCGGTAAGCCTGCAAAGCTTCAGAGTCCTTTACCTTGAACGGAAGCACCGACTTCGGCTTTATCATCTTTTTTGTCGATTCGTTGGCGACAACCAATTTTGTTCCACAGAACGGACATTCATCTGAAACTATATTTGCATCGAGGGTAACCACAGCGCCGCACGAGCTACAAGCAACTGTCGAAACTTCCTCCAACTTGTTTCCATCGCCAGTTTCGCCACCCGACTCCAACTTAGCAAGATACTCATCCAGGTCGAGTTCCTCTATTGCCTCCTCGCTTATCTCAATTTCGTTTTCTGCACCGCAGTAAGGACATTTCATTGAAGTTGTTCCCGGCTCGAAAACCAGAGATGCGCCGCAATTCTTGCATTTAAACTCTTTCTTTTCCGACAGTTCGGGTTCCTTGAACTCATTGAACTCATCGGCAACATTCTGAGTTTCATCATATTCTGCCATAACTTTATTTATTTAGCATTATTCAAATTCAAAACAGTTGCAAAAGTAAGAAAAGATTTGATGATTTGAAAATTCAAAAATTTAAAAATTCAAAGATTCAATTTTGCAAAAATTTGATGCAACAATTGATTCAATCTGCAGTGCAGACCACCAAATAATGACTCATCGCTTATTTTTTCTTCTTGGACTGAACGCAAACAGGACGGATTGACAATCCAAAGTATCGTTCGCAGACATCACCAGAAAAATCATCAGAATAAAACCAGACAATGTATGCCTGATAAGGAGAAGAACCAAGAGTGCTAGTCCAGTAATCACCAAAATCGCCATTACCAACAGTTGTTCCATTAATTTCACTACCAATTATGTTGCCCGCATCAGGAAGGAATATGGAATTGCCGTTAGGTCCAGTTAAGAGATAACCGTTTGTTCCACCCAAATATCTATAAGTTCGTCTACAATTATCATACAGTTCCTGAAAATCCGTCTGCGTTGGCATTCGCCAGCTAGAACTTCTGTTTACAGTTGCGGCATCGTCTGATGATTCCAATGTGGTAAGCTGATCCGTAAAACCTCCATTTCCAAAAGTTGCATCACTACAATACTTTGTTATTGAAGCCGAATCGCCATTGCAATATTGGTAGGTTGTCCAATCGTATGCAGCCTTTGTCGTTGTTTCGCCCCAAGCATAATATTCTCCATGTTCGTAAGGTAAGGAAGCTCCCAAGTTAGTATACGCCCACAAGGTACCGCTTGGCAAACCCAAATCGACATAGCCAAATCCATTTGCATAGCCAGTCGGACGACTATATTCATACTCTTCCAATTCTGAAGCCCACACCTTATATGTACCACTGATAACTATACGAGTATTCGACTCAATCGATATTGTTGAACCAGTCACATTAATCAGATATGTATTTCCGTTGTAAACAGTTGCTATTACATCGTTGTATGTTCCATTAGATTCGACACTTACATTATTATACACTGTAGCTTCTGTTTCAGATGTCAGCCTCGATGTCAATTCACTTATATCTGCTATCGCATAATCCGAAGATGACAACACATACAATCGTGCGTCCTCCAACGGCTTTATCTGTGCAAAAATGCCCTTAGCATTTAATTGCCAATACAATCCGAATTCTTCAAGTCCAGTAGCAGCATCAGAGCCCTGCCTTATCCACTCGAATACCGGATCGGTATTTATGGGTCCCATGCCGTTAGAAATCGTCATGCTCACCACAGGACTATGTATAACGGAGGGAATGGAATCACCGTCATTCATACGCAGTGCTGCAAGTGCAACGACCGTATATTCCGCCGAATCAAGGTCATACATTTCCATTCGTCCTACAAATCTATTAGTTTCATTATAATCAAGTTCCGCATCAAAAAGTTCATAATCACCATTGTCAAACAATTCCTGATACTCAACATCAGAAAGAACCCGCTTCGACCAAAAACGCTTTTCCTCATCGCTCAATGGACCACGTTTCACAGCAAAAGCATATTGCTCCAGCATCTCGACACCTTCAATTACATTACCGTAAAGTAATACATTCTCTCCATCAAATCCTGTGGTTGAACTCACAATAATACGCGGATAGCCAGCCTCGAGCACAATAGTAACATCTATTACAGGATTTTCATCGGACAAGTACAGCAGATTGGTCGGGTCGGACATTCCAACCACAGTATCACCCTGTATAACCGCCTGCACTGCAACCCAGAAGCCAACTTCACGGCGCACATAAATACAATCAAGCACGGAAGGGTCGTTGTTATAAAGTCCATCGCCATCAGTATCGATAAAACGGCAGTTATAACTAATTGTATCCTTTTCGTTGTAGTAAATTGTAACACGCGCATCAAACGATTCTAACGCAGCCTTGTTATTGGTCTTGTTGCCCCGTTGCAAACTTAAATTAAGCACACCAACATTTCCAAAATCAATCGGATCCTTGTGGCACCCCAAAAACGCAACAACAACAAGGAAAAACAATGATACAAACAGCAATATCCTTTTCATTATTATATCAAATTATATAAAACTGGCTACAAATGTATAATATTTTTGTTACACAGGCAACAATTGAGAGAAATGTTTCAGGGTTGAATGGCTTCGCCGTTTCATGGGCTTCGCCCGTTTCATGTTTCAAGTTTAAGGTTTAATGTTTTAATGCCTACGGCGTTTCTATGGCTTCGCCGTTTCATGGGCTACGCCCGTTTCTAGTTTCTGGTTTGAATGGCTTCGCCGTTTCTGGTTTCACGTTTCTGGGTTTGAGGATTTGAAAATTTCAAAAATTCAACGATTTAACAATTTAACAATTTGATGATTCAATTGTTCATTATCCATTATAAATTATCCATTGCTCATTATCCTGTATAAATTGTCCATTGTTAATTGTCCATTATAAATTATCCATTAATTTTGCAAAGCAAATAAAAAACGACAATGGACAACAAAATCAATGCACCGACATTCTCGGCGAAGACAAAAATGTCGGAAATAATAACCAGCAGTTCACTGCTATCGATAATAGAAAGGCTTAACATAAAGTTAGGATTCGGAGAAGCCAGCATCAACGAAATATGCCGCAGGAACAACCTGTCGACCGAACTTTTCCTGAAGATTTGCAAGGTTTATGCTGTAGAAACTTTTGTCCCCGACATCGAAAACCTGACAAGGGAGGACATTCCCGAAATCATCGGCTACCTGCAGCGCACACACAAATACTGGACGGAAAGTTTCTTCCCCAACCTGCATTCAAACATTCACACCATGCTGGATTCGTGCGACAGCACAAGCAAACGAATGCTCAATAAGTTCTACGATGACTACGACGAGGAAATCAAAAAGCACCTCGACTACGAAGAAAACACCGTATTCCCTTACATTTTGTCGCTAAGCGACAGCGAGCAAAAGAATGCCAAAAGTTACAGGATAAAGGACTTCGAGGAGAATCATAGCAATATCGAGGAAAAACTCCAAGACCTGAAGAACATTGTGATAAAGTACTTGCCAGAAAGCGCATCGCAACAATCACGCATAAATGTTCTCAACGAAATCTTCAAAATCGAAGACGACCTGAACAAGCATTCAATAATAGAAAACAAGATTTTGATTCCATTGGTTTCCAAATTCGAATAACATGAGCACAAAACACAAGGTAACAATAATAGAACCTTCGGAAATAGTTTCGGCAGGACTGAAACAGCTCGTCGAATACGGAGGAAACTTCCATGTCACGAAAATGTTCAAATCAATACAGGACTACTCAGAAAACCTGAATGGAAATCCTGACATAATACTGATAAACCCAACGGCGCTGAACATCGGCGATTCCAACGACCTGCGAAACATTATCACGACAAAAGACAATGTCGCTATCGTTGCCATCTGCTATCTGGCTTACAATGAAGAAACTTTGCGCAACTACGACGGGTGCATCGGAATGTTCAGCACGCAGGAGCAGATAGAAAAGAAATTGATTTCTGCACTGAAAACCACATCTGACAAGGAGCAGGACGACAACAGCAACGAACTCTCAACCCGCGAGTGCGAAATACTGACAGCCGTAGCCAAAGGCAAGACAAACAAGGAGATAGCCGATGAATTCAACATATCGATTCACACGGTAATTTCGCACCGCAAGAACATTTCGCACAAGTTGGGAATCAACAGTATCGCCGGTCTGACAATTTATGCCGTGATGAACAAACTACTTGATGTAGAAGACTTTTAACAAACAAAAATGAAACAGCCGAACAACCGCAAAATAACAATCTGGATAATCGTTGCAATATGCGTTGCAGGATTCCTGCTATACGGCGGTTCTCTACAAAACGGCTACAACCTTGATGACGACTATGTATGCGAAAACCACGAACTTGTAAAACAAGGCATAAAGGGAATCCCCGAAATTTTTGCATCACGCTACAACAACAGCGGTGGTGTGATGTTCGGCTACCGTCCTGTCACAATTGCAATATATGCAATTGAATACCAAATATTTGGAGAATCAACGGCAATCGGACATTTCTTCAATGTAATCTACTACATTATAGCTTGCATAATCCTGTTTTTCTTCCTTCGCAAACTTCTGGAAACCAAGTTTTCATCAACAACCCTACTGATTTCCATAGTAGTCACTGCCATATTCATGGCACACGCCATACATTCAGAGGTGGTACTAAGCCTAAAGAACCGCGAAGAAATACTTTGCCTCATTTTCTGCCTAACATCGGCACTGCTGGCTTTGCGCTACTACGACAAACGCAAAATCATCGACATAATCTTTGCAATAATCCTTCTAGGAATCGGCTTTCTCACCAAGGAATCGGCAATAGTTTTCCTCGCCATTATTCCATTGTCAATCATATTCTTCCGCACCGACATTAAAATCCCATCTTTTTCAAATTCAGGTAAAAAAATCGCAACATACTTCAAGCGAAACATTTTCCTAGCAACATTCGGATGCTTGGTTTTGGCATTACTAACGGCAAGAGTGATAATCAACTGGAAATTTGATTTTATGCCCGCATTTCTAAAAGGAGCAGTAATAAGACCTATTTATTTCGTATTCCTAATTTCATACATAATTATTAAAATCATCCGGCGAAACAAAGAATCCATAACACGACGAAACATAATTCTATGGTCAATTGTATTGGTTCTGACAATATTATGGAATTACTGGGCATTAATCGTTGCGACAATCATGCTTCTTGTCTCTCTATCAGAAAACGATGAAATCGCAGCGACACCGAACTGGAAAATCAACAAGTCGTGGCAAAAGATTAAAGTCATTCTTCCTTTCGCTCTGATACTGATATTTGCCACAGCCACAATAGCAATAGCCTACTACATTCCCGAATCGGTGCTTCCAAAAAGCAACGCGGTAATGTCTAAATGGCAAAACCCGATTTTCACGGAAGAATCGTCATCAAGCAGGTTCGCAATTGCAATGTACAGCCTTGCTTTCTACCTGAAACTACTGTTTGTTCCCTACCCCTTGCGCTACTACTACGGATACAGTCTAATTCCCGATGTTGGGCTTGAAAATCCAATTGCAATAATTTCCATAATCGTTCATATTGCACTCATTATTGTTGCCATTTGGCTGTTCAACAGGCGCAACTTGATTTCATTCGGAATACTATTCTACCTAATCGGAATATTTCCGTTTTCCAACCTGTTTTTCCCATTCACAGGAATCATTGGAGAACGAATGCTTTTCGCTCCAAGCATAGGTTTTGCAATTGCAATCGGCTACATTATAATATTGATTTCCAAGTCAGAAAAAAGCATCAGCAAAGGTAAAAAACTTGCGGTCTGCATTATGACGGCAATCATTGTAATTCCCAACGCAGTTATCGCCATAAACCGCAACCACGACTGGAAAGATCGCGAAACACTATTTGCCCACGACATTGCATACTCAGCCGAGAGTGCAAAAGCAAATGTACTGTATGCCAATTTGTTAAGCAGAAACGCATACGACAAGTTGCCATCTGTTGCAGGAACTCCAGCACAGGAAAAATGCCTCAAGGACATAAAAAAGTCAGAAAATCTTTACCGACAGGCGCTTGCAATAGATTCCACCTACGGAAATGCATGGTACAACCTCGCCTATCTCAAACAAATTGTATATCAGGATTATGACAATTCCGAGATTATGTTCGAAAAGGCACTGAAATACGACAGCACACTAAACAACAGTTACTATTTCCTCGGAATGGCAAAATCAATGAAAGGCAAGCACCGCGAAGCCATTGCAAACCTTGAAAGATACGATACAGCAACCATATACGACAGTAAATTTTACGACCTTACATATTTCTTCATCGGAAAGTCGTACTTTGAATTGGGAGAAAACACTAAAGCCACTGAATATTATAAACTTTGCATCGATAGCCTGCGCGATGAAAACTTCCAACATGTAGTTCCCGAATTGAGCAAATTCGTTGAAACGACAAAAGATTACGCACTCGGAATCCATCTTGGCAAGCAGGAAGTCAAGCATTTCCCCGACAAGGATTTGCCCTACGTTGACCTTGGCAACTACTATATGATGGCAGGAGATACCATTAATGCCATCGAAAACTGGGAAATAGCCTACGACAAGTTCAAGGGCAACAAAAACATAGCTGCGACACTATACAATTATTTCAAAGAAAAAGGAAACAAGGAAAAAGCAGATTACTATCTGAATCAATACAACACAAAGTAAAACATGCAATATGAACATAAACGAAATACTTACAAAGCAATATCTTGAAAAAGACGACATTATACAACTTCTTTCAACCACTGGAGAGGAAATGCAGATGCTTTTCCGCAAGGCGCAAGATGTAAAATTTTCGGTTCTCGACAATTATGTTCATCTGCGTGGACTAATCGAATATAGCAACCGCTGCAAGAAATCGTGCCTGTATTGCGGTGTTAGAAGCAACAACCAAAACATCGAACGCTACACTCTTTCGGAAGATGAAGTAATCGAATGTGCAAAACTGTCGCACAAACTTGGCTATGGTTCCGTTGCAATACAAAGTGGAGAACGAAGCGACAAAGAATTCATTGAGACCATAACACGCATCATTAAGCGCATAAAGGAAATAGATGGCGGCTCTCTTGGCATAACACTTTCGCTTGGCGAACAGACCGATGAAGTTTACCGTCAATGGTTTGAGGCGGGCGCACATCGCTACCTGCTTAGAATAGAATCGTCAAACGAGGA
>JBGUHW010000221.1:0-9218 GCA_045112395.1 Bacteroidales bacterium | reverse complement strand
GCTTACGCTCATCGTTGCCGTTGTCTCGTTGTTGCAGACATCCTTGATCGTATAGGTACGCGTTACCGTCCACGAGCAGTCGTCGCCCGTTACGGCGTCCGTGTGCGTTGCGCTGACCGTGCCGCCGCAGTTGTCGCTGTAGAGCGCGGCTGCGTCGTCGTCGCTCAACAGGCCGCTGATATTCCTGTCATCATAGCAGTTGTTCTGTCCAGTAATGTTGTCCGGCCAGCTGCCTGCCGTCGTAAGGGTAGGTGGTGTAACATCTTCCACTGTTATTTCCTTTTCTGCAATATTTGAAAGACAGCCATTTCCATCTTCAACCTGCAATTTCAAGGTATATGTATTGGAACATCCGGCAGCCTCAATATTAGGCACACTTACCGTAGATGTTATCGAAGTAGCAGTAGTTGTCACTGGATTTGTAGTAGTCACAGCAAACGAACCTGCGTTTGTCCATGTATATATATAATTAGGTGTAGTCGATGTTGTAATCGCTGCTCCAACACTTGTGGTTCCTATTTCGGGACACAAGGTTTCAACATCGTTTATTGACACAACGGGATTTGGGTTAGCAATAATATTCACAGTACCTGTTACAGAACAAGAATTATCATCAGTTACAGTTACAGAGTATGGTTTTCCTGGAGCAGGTAAACCTGCTAAACCTGTAATTGTTGCATCGGTTTCTCCATTGCTCCATGCATAATTATAATATGTATTTGGAGCAGTACCGAACGGCGTTCCTCCTGATGGAGTAGCTGTTGCCCGACCTATTGAGCCTGTTACACATGAATGATGGTTAGCAGACATTTCTAGTGTAAGTGCTGGATGGATTGTTATTATGCCTGAAATTGTTGGATTAGTACATGGTGAGATCGCTCCTGTGGTTGCGACTGTGTATCGATATACGCCAGCAACAGTAGCACTACCTTTTACTATTGTTAGTGTCTTATTACCATAATCGATGTTATATGACAAACAGGTTGCATCGGGAGTTTCGTCATCCCATGTGAGTGTTACGCCTGTTGCTCCACCTCCATAGTTGAATGTAATTGTCGTAAAATCTGAAAGGAACTCACTATAGCAATGAGTCTGTGTCTTATCACCAGTAACAGACAATGTTGGCTCTGGATTTACAGTAACGCTTACCTCTCCTATTACAACACATCCGTTCACCGCCGTGATGGTATCCCTATATACATAGGTACCAACAGCACTAGGAGTAACCGTTATTGAACTTGTTGTAGGATATGGTGTTGTTGCCAATCCTGAATTTGCTATGGGCTCTGCAGACCATGAATGCGTTGAGACTGGTGCTGGATTAGGATCGTTAAGTGTAACCTCCAATGTTGTTTCAGTATTGTTGGAACACTTCGACAGATCACTTGTCAAAGCATAATTTGGCAATGGTCGCGTATGTGTTATATCAGCCGAAGTTTCCGCCGTGCAGTTATGAGCATCAAATACCGTTACTCTGTATATTCCAGCAGCAAGTCCAGTAGCAGTTGCTGTTGTCTGTCCATCACTCCAGAGGTAATGATACAGTTCATCGGGAGGAGTAAATGTTGTTCCTCCTTGCGACGATACGGTAATTTCACCATTTGCCTGTCCATAACAAGACTCAATATGAGGCAATACTTCATTAACAATGAGCAGACCTGGCTCGGCAACCACTATATCTTCGGAATGCAAGCAATTGTGGCTATCCCTTACCGTTATGCTATATGTACCCTGAGTACGACCATCGTATAGCATCTGAGTCATGTCGCCAGTAGATGCATGACCATAAGATCCTGTTCCTATTCTAAAATCGTAATACTGATTAGAAGTACCAGCTTCGTATGGTGTGCCTCCTGTAGCAGAAACCAATATTGAACCATTAGCATTGCCATGACAAAGTGGTTGTGTAACTGAATATGTAAAGGTTGGAAGCGGATATACTGAAATATCAAAATCCAATACTTTTTCACATTCAAAGGTATTACCGCCAACTTCCCTTGTATCTCTTACTATCAAGTGACAAGAAGTATCCTGTGTAGGAGTGAAAGTAAGAATTCTTCCAGCATCTGTAGCGCCATACCAAGTTGTACCGCCATCCCAGCTATAAGTTACAACCCCTACAGCATCGGTTACCGAAGGCACAAGAGTTTGCTCGGTCAATGCACAAACAGGATTGCTAGGAACTCCTGATACACTTACGTTAGGTTCGGGCAGAACACTAATTGTCTTGCTGGCAGTTGAAATACACGAAAGAGGTATTTCTGTGACACCATCTTCGTCGTATATGGTGTGAGTAGTTGTAACTGTCAGATTGTAAGTCGATGATGGAACTTCTGGGACAACAGTCCAGTCGGCACAAGTATTATCGGCAGCCCAATCGGTACCCGAACAACCTGGACCTCCTGTCCACTGGAATGAAGACTCCTGATTGGACTCAGGATGCAAAACAACTTGAGTGCCTTGGCAGACTGTTGTTAACCATGGAGTTATACCTATCTCAGGCAATGGATAGATAGGGATTCGCTTTGTGTTCGAACACTGACCATCCTCCGGCTTAGTGGTGTACTGTACCGTTACGAAGTCGTGTACTGCATCCCTGACATGGTAGCCTGTTCCGTCCTGATATATTGAAGCATTGAAAGGAGGATCTGGGTTCTCTATATAATCCTGATCAGTTTCGGACCATTCTTCCTCCGAATATATTGTCCATGTACCGCCTTGCGGGCTGTTATTAGTAATACTAAGGTTAATGAGTCCTTCCTCGCAAGCAGCGTTGGTACCTCCAAACTCGATTTCGGGGATACGCGTAACTATCATTTCGTATGGTTCCGAAACCGACTTACAGTACGAACTATACAAGTTTTCTTCGGTACCTGCAACAATTACCCTGTAGTAGTACCTTGAATATGCAGGCGATGTGCTCGACTGTGGCTCAAACACTGTTATTTCCTTGCAGTCGGGTCTATTTGTACTAGCAGCCACATAATCGCCGTCGCTATTGGTCTGATGCCATTCACCACTAGTGAATACAATTGGCACCCAAACTATCGGAGCATTCAAGTCATCCACAGGATCGTGCATACCGCGTTCCCATCTGTACACAGGATGTTCAATTGGAATAGCACCTGCGATATTGATAGTATCAGCCCTCAACTCGACCTGAGCACCAGCACATATATTGGCAGAACTGAAAAGCTCCCACTCACTTGCATTTATACGGGTAACACTATATGGTGGCATACATGCCCTAACTTCGATGTCGTCAATCACAAAGTCGTTTCCTTGTGAATAAAGTGTATGATTCAGAATACGAATCCACACATTTGAAACCCCAGGTGGAACATCGAGCTCTGCTTCGTACTTTATCCAGTCGTTTGCATCGGACATACACCCATATGTTCTCATAGGCCTAACTTCATCAGTATGCACCGCCAGAAATTCGCCAGTACCATCCTCATTGGCGGCAAATTGAATTGTTATGTTAGGGAAATAATTAGGATTGGTCTGCTCGTTGTTTATATTGGCAATCCAGAACGAAGCATTAAGAGTAATACCATCGCATAGTATATCTGTTACCTGGTACTTATAGAAACAATCAGGATCAGAAGGATCAGCAGCAGCAGCATCCGCCTCGAACAAATAGCCTCTCTGCACATTGCCTGGATGAGTATGGTCGTCAATATAGTTGAAATAGCCATAATTATCATCCGCATTTTTCCTTAATACATAATAGCCGCCTTGGCTTGTCAAGCCATTATCTCGCATAGCATAATCACACGCATCCTCAATCCTTTGATATAGTGGATTGGTTGGATCTACTCTCAGGAAAGGATCATCGTCAACCGAATTGCCACCGAAGTCTTCCTTGAAGATTACTGCACCTGTATTAGAGCAATCGGTCGGCATATCCTCGCAGTGAACATGGAAATCAAAACCCGCACAATTATTACTTCCATTGGTTTTGAAACTTACAGTAAGAGCTCCTGTCTTTGATACGACATCAACATTAAATGTAACACATTCATTATGATCAAAATTAAAATCCCCCTCATCAGGACCATAACCATTTGACGGATGGTTATTTGCACTGCCATAAGGATCAGGATAAACACAATCAGGTCCACTGCTACAATCACAGCCAGTCACACCTTTCACGCGTCGCGGGTGCCCGTGACCGTGTCTTCCACCGCCCCAAAGGATCTTCGACTCATCACCAATTCCTTCTCCATCATATATGGTAATATAATCGTCCCACCATTGGAACTCAAATGAACCTTCGAGGTGCAGAACCTGATTTGGTCTTCCTGGTCGCAATATTACATATTCGTTGTTAAGACCATTGGAATAGTTACCAGAACCAGCAGGTGCCCCTCCTCCATCATCGTAAAGATGAGAATTACAGGTGGTATAGTCGACAGGTTGTTGGCCAGGACCAGGCATAACAATATCTCGAGGACAATCGACAGAAACTGCTGCCGACCAGTTGCCATGTGCAGTAGAATTACTTATGAATACCACTGTCATAACATTTCCTGTAGATGCTACCGTACCAGGTCTTCCGTATCCGAAATAAGTACCAATTAGTCTTGCAGAAGGAAGTTCACCATCGTAAATCGCGACATAATCGTTGCCCCCGTCGTGAGGCAGAACTCCCACACCATTAACAACTGCAAAATCTAACAATATCTGTGCCTCGGGGTCGGATGCACGGAACACCTGCCTTGTGTACTGCAGATCGGTATAAGTGCTATTTATTGGATATACATCATCGCAACCAAGCGTATGATCTTCGTCCACAGGACACAATGCCGAAATTTTAGCGCCCCACGAACCATGATTGACATCGTTGCTATGGAACAAAACCGTCATTACATTTGACGTCGAATAAATGGCATTAATTGTAGTGTCGCCAAAATACCTTCCCCTTCGCGTACCTGTCGCGAGATCGCCATCGTAAACTTCCACATAATCGAAACTTTCATCATTCGGGAAGCTGGAAAAATCAATAACCAATCGCGAATTGGGGTTAGGACAACTATACGTTGTTGCATAATATTCCGCAGTATAGTCGCCACCCACCGAAACCGAAGTTCCGCAGGCTATTTCCACGGGGTCGTGCTGTGTGAAACACAAATCCGGCTTCAGCGTTGCCGACCAAGATCCATTATTCGAGCCGTTGCTACGGAATCTGAACGTGATATAGTTGGATGTAGTTATTACCGTAGCCGGCAAAGTTGCGGAAGCAAATACGGTATCCATCAGCCGTGCCGATGCTGCGCTTGGTCCGTTGTAAACGACAACATAGTCATTTGTTCCATCATCTGGCAAATCGGTAAACGTCAGAGTAAAGTTTGTTCCTAAACCTGAGTAATATGTCCTTTCGTTGAATACATCTCCTGTATATGCTGTAGCACTGGTGCTAATCTCGTTTCCTCCGATTGTTATCGCACTGGAACCACAAGGCAATTCAATGGACGGTAGAGGATCTGGACAACCAACAACACTTATTGTTGCCGCCCAACCAGCAGCTCGAGTATTATAGCTATCATACTTAATTGTACAAATATTTCCAGTTGATGTGAATGTACGAGAGGAGGTATTGGTTCCCGTAAAATTGCAAACAGGAGTTCCTGCCGCCTCATTCGAATCGTATATTTTAAGCGAGGCACTGCTTCCTAGCTTATAACCACTTGGAAATGTTATCCTTATGGTTGTTCCAGCTGGTGACTTAATCTTGTGGATAATATGTTTGTTCTTACCATGATTACAAGTTGTGCTGCCACAATCTCCATTATCATCGTAAAATGGTATTTCATCCCCGCAAGATAGAGTTGTCACGCCATTATTAGTATTACCATTCAAACAACCACTAGTTTGCACTAATGTTTGCTGTGCAAACAAGCTCATGCTGAACACGAGCAAAACCCCGAATATTAGCATCAACTTTTTCATATCTCTACACTCATTAAATTCGACATTAGGTTAGTTCCCAAAAGGGATTTTTCGGCATACCTGCCCATTATTACGCACACGCGCGAAGACTTTGCCAATCCCCAAACAGGCAAGTCAACGACCATTGTTCTTATTATCAATGTATTACTACACATAATATACCCAAATTATTTTTTTGCAAAATAACAATAATTTCTTTAGTCACCTAATTTTTCAATAAGTTTTTCACCTCATAATCTAATTATTGGACAAAAAACAATATTTTCATTGCAAAATACATACCAAAAAAGACAAAATGCAGATGAATTTTAAGGTTTGTTAACAAATTGCTGTGACGGAGGCGGTTCAGTGGGTAAAAGGGTTCAATGTTCAAAGGTTCGAAAGTTCAATGTTCAAGGGCGGGGACGATTCAAAGTTTCTAGTTTCAAGTTTGCTTGCGCGAGCTAAAGGTTAACTTAGTTGGGGGCTTCGCCGTTCATGGGCTAAAGCCCGTTTGAAGGTTTCTCGTTTCTGGTTCAAAGTTTAACTTCGCTGAGGGCTGCGCCTTTCTGGTTCAAGGTTCAAAGTGTTGATGATTTGAATATTTGAAGATTCAACATCGTAAATCGTAAATCTAAAATCGTAAATCCCTCATGGGTGGAGCTGCCGGGAATCGAACCCGGGTCCAAACAAGAAACGAGGGTGCTTTCTACATGCTTATTTTGCCTTTGATTGTCGGGATAAGCACGGGGGTAAACGCCCAAACTCATCCTTATCTCCTAAAATCTCACCGCCTCACAGGAGAATAGAAGCGGCCAGTCCGGTATTTTTTGCCACCGCTTTGCCGAAACGGAACCAGACCGTCCAATCGAGCGATGTTTCGTTCCAGCACCTTGTGCCGGAATTAA
Source organism: Bacteroidales bacterium (assembly GCA_045112395.1). Lineage (GTDB taxonomy): Bacteria > Bacteroidota > Bacteroidia > Bacteroidales > ML635J-15 > Bact-19. The sequence continues at coordinate 2,379 of JBGUHW010000221.1, read as the reverse complement.
GGTAAGTCTACTGTACTTCGACTACGCAGCGAAAGCATAGTTATTTTCTGCGCCAATTATTGTTCTGCAAGACATTTTTACGGGATAACCTGCATTGCCCGGCATGCTTACACGATCATTTACCTTGCTGTCAAAACCAGGTCAGCCCCATAAATGAATCGGAAATGCAAAAGTACGGATTTTTTTAATGCGATTTGTAACGAAATGACTACGACAAGAATATTATATGAAATTAAAAATTTAAGGAATTTAAAAATTAAAGGATTTGATGATTTGACAATTTGAAGATTTGAGGATTTGACAATTCAATTGTAGGGTCGTTGCGTGCAACGACTCCACAATTGTTCATTGTAAATTGTCAATTATTTACAGATGCTGAAACAAGTTCAGCATGACACCTATGGCGATGATCATTCTATTCTATTGTCAATTTGCCCATCAGCCTGCCCTTTGTGCAATCTACAGCCACCATATAAACACCTGCTGGCAAATCATCAACAGATAGTATGCATACATCTGAATCGACAGTCTTTGAAAGAACCGCCTTACCAAGCATACTATATAAGGTAATGCCTGTCATTCCTTCGCACACAACCTCTACCCTATCCGATGCTGGATTAGGATACAATTTATAGCTGTCGGCAGCGACATCGGCAATAGCATCAACACAATATTCTTCTGACCTTGAGACTGCATTTCCGCAATGAGCTTCGACAACATAGCACCCCCCATGTGAATCTACTCTATATGAAGTAGTATTATTAGGTAGCTCTGCAAGCATCTCTCCATTTTTATACAAAACGTAATAATCTGCATTTCCAAACCATCTCAAACATAATTGTCCGAACGTGTTTTCGAAAGTGGAAATGACAGGAACAGAGCATCCGCCGACATCAATTCTAATGTCATCAAGACCAATTCCAAAGCCATAGTTCAAGTCAGCGAAGAAGGCTATGTAGTAGTTTTGCGACAAGTTTGGCAACTCCATGCTTTCTGCTGTCCATGATGAATATTGTCTATTATATTGAGCCAACAGCTGCCACTCGCCAGCATCGGTATTCTTATAGTACACCGACAAAATATCGTAATCGCCGTCCCACTCCTTCTGCACATGGCGGAATGACAAAGTTGCCGACACATCTTCGTCAAAAGCAAATTTTGCCGACACCAGCATATTCGACATATCAGTCCATGTGTAATTCTTTATAAACAAGAATTTATTGCCATTCTGTGAAATATAATCGTATGGGTCGGATGTCACAACATTCCATTGTTCGGCAGTATCAATGTTTGGAACCTGCGTCCAGCACTCTGGAATCTCACCGGCGGAAAAATCCAGGACAAACGGAAAATCACGAATTGCCACATTGCAAGGAGCAAAAACTATATAGGCCGTATCGGTAACCCTTGAATTAATCGTCTGAATAGTAATCTTCACAGCCAGTTCTTCACCATCCTGCACAGTTGCATCGGCACTAATAGGGAACTGACGAGAAACTACCGAATCACGCCTAATAGAGCCATAGCCACGCATAAAATCTCCTCCATCGAAATGCAAACGCTCATCGAGGCTTTCAAGTACAACCTCCACGGTTTCAGCAAGCGAGCCTACATTGGTAACAGATACCTCAAGGGCAAAACTTTCACCGGGCATAGCGTCACCAACAACAGAATAGCTGTACATCTGCATCAACGATCTTATTACTCGTACATCGAACGAAGATGTGTATGTCGCATTGTTTACTGTATCATCAACAGAAAGTGTAAAATTGAGGATATAACCATCGGCAATGGTTCGCGATGGCAAAAACGAGAATGCATAATCAATTTCAACGGTTTCGCCAGCCACAATCGATGAACACGAAGCAGAATTTTCGAGTATTTCAACATTCGGATCGCTACAACTCAAAGTCATTGGCAACCAAGCTTCGGAATCGTGCGAGCCGACATTCTTCAACTGCAATGTAAACGAATAGCCAGGAATATTCATATCTTCAAGAGCATACGGAACCTCATTGGGAGAATATCCTACCAGCGAAATATACGCACCTTCGGGAGCAACCACTGGTACTTTCTCGATATGAGGAATGCGTTGCTGGCGTGTAACAACAAGCAGGACACTGTCGGAACTTACCGCCGACAAAAGAGGAACGCTCACCATTCCACTATTGCCTACAAGTCCAGTACCTATTATAGTATTACCATCGGTAAGCGCAACATAAGAGCCAGCATCAGCAGTAACCGCAAAGAATCCACCGCCATTTACAAACTCGGCATCGTGCGAAATCACATTAGCAGATGGCACAGAATAATAAGGCATAACCGAACCGTCACCAAGCACATTATAAGCTTCCCAGTAGTATTGCCCCATATCCGATG
>JBGUHW010000220.1:0-4774 GCA_045112395.1 Bacteroidales bacterium | reverse complement strand
TAGCGGCGCAATGCATTGCGCCGCTACAGATTGAAATATCGAATTATTAGATTTTTTATTGTTAATATTTTTGTTATTTTCCTATTCAATTCATTTGCTATTCCTACACCAATTATTCTTATTTTTGGAAAATTTTATTGGCAAAAATATGTTTCTTGAAAGGACGAGAAAAGGAGAACACAAGACTGGCTGGATAGAAGTCATCGCAGGATCTATGTTTTCGGGCAAGACAGAGGAACTTATCCGCCGGTTGCGCCGCGCAGAATTTGCAAAGCAGAAGGTCGAAATCTTCAAGCCTAGCATCGATGTGCGCTATTCAGAAGAAGATGTTGTTTCGCACAACGCAAACGCCATACGTTCCACCCCCGTCTCCTCGTCCTCCAACATTCTGCTTCTAGCCACTGATGTCGATGTGGTCGGCATCGACGAGGCACAGTTCTTCGACAACGGCATTGTCGATGTATGTACCGCCTTGGCAAACAATGGAATACGCGTAATCGTGGCAGGACTCGACATGGACTTCCTTGGTCGTCCCTTCGGACCTATGCCCGCCCTGTTTGCTATTGCCGAAGAAGTCACCAAAGTTCACGCCATCTGCACGCACTGCGGCGAACTTGCACAGTACAGCTACCGCAAGTCGCAGAACAAGGGCGTAGTACTACTCGGCGAAAAGGACATCTACGAGCCTCTGTGCCGCAAGTGCTACAACGAAGCTATCGAAAACGACAAAAACAATCAGGAATAATGCAGACATTCAAACTTCAGGAAGTATCGGAAATTGTTTCCGGCACGCTCGTCGGAAACGGTGAACTGGAATTTTCTAAAATAGTAACCGACAGCCGAAACATCATAAACCCGTCGTCATGCCTATTCGTGGCTGTAGTCGGTGAACAGCACGACGGTCACAACTACATCGACGACATCTACCGCTCGGGAGTAAGGACTTTCCTTGTCAGCAAGGACATCGACACTGCCAAATACGCTGGCATATCGTATGTAAAAGTGGTAAACACACTTGAAGCAATGCAGAAGATCGCCACCTACAAGCGGCTGAGATTCAACATTCCTGTTATCGGCATCACGGGCAGCAACGGAAAGACCATAGTCAAGGAGTGGCTGCATTACCTGCTCAGCCCCTATTTCAACATCACACGAAGCCCCAAAAGCTACAATTCGCAGATCGGTGTTCCCCTATCGGTATGGCTGCTCGAAAAAGACACCGAACTTGCCATATTCGAAGCCGGCATCTCGCAGCCAGGTGAAATGGAATCGCTCGAAAAGATTATCCGTCCTACAATCGGCATACTTACCAACATCGGAAGCGCCCATCAGAGCAACTTCGAGTCACGCGAACAGAAAATCGACGAAAAACTCAAGCTTTTCGAACACTGCGACACCATTATATATAATTGCGACGACGAATATGTCCACTCAAAAATCATAAATTCGGGAATCGGCAGAAACAGAATCACTTGGTCTGAAAAAGGGAACGGCACCATCAACCTGCTCGAAAAAAGTTTCCAGAACGGCAAGAACAACATCATCCTGCAGACCAAGCGCGATACATACATGATTAACATTCCGTTCGGCGACGACGGTTCTATCCAGAACTGTATCACCTGCTTCTGCGTAATGTACCTGTTCAACAAGCTCGACAGCCAGACAATCTTTAAGCAGTTCCGCTCGTTGCCGGGAATCAAGATGCGTCTTGAAACCCTTGACGGCATCAACAACAGCATACTCATAAACGACAGCTACAACTCCGATATAAACTCGCTCGAAATTGCACTCGACTACCTGAACCAGAAAAAGTCGAACCGCGAATCGCTGGTGATAATGTCGGACATCCTTCAGAACAACACCGATGAAGTGAACCTCTATCGCGAAGTTGCAAAATTATTGAAAACCAAGCAAGTCGATAAATTTATTGGCATTGGAAAATCAATAATACACAACAAGAACCTCTTCCCTACCAACTCGGTATTTTTCCAGAACACCGACAGTTTCATAAAGGCGTTCTCGACACTCGATTTCGACCGAAAGGCAATATTGCTGAAAGGTGCGCGTGTGTTCCAGTTCGAGAAAATTTCAAAGAAACTCCAGAACCAGACACACGAAAGCGTCATCGAAACCGACCTAAGTTTAATGAAGCAGAACTTACAGTTCTTCCAGTCGAAACTTGCACCAGGAACAAAGCTCACCGTAATGGTAAAGGCATTTGCCTACGGAATCGGCTCGCTCGAAATAGCCAACTTCCTGCAACGCAACAAGGTTGACTATCTGGCAGTTGCCATTGCCGACGAAGGCGTAGAACTGCGAAATGCCGGCATCAAGACGCCTATCATCGTTATGAATCCGAATATCAATTCGTTGCAGAACATGATAGAGTACCGACTTGAGCCGGAAATTTATTCTCTGTCGCTGCTCCGCAGGCTCATAAAGGAACTGAAGCGCAACAACACCCAGCACTTCCCTATCCATATTAAACTCGATACGGGAATGCACCGTCTAGGTCTCAACTACGACGACCTCGATGACTTCTGCGCCGAAGCCGTCAGCACCGACTGCATAAAGATAACATCGGTATTCTCGCACCTTGTCGGCAGCGACGACCCAGCATTGGACTATTTCACCGAAGAACAAGCAAGCCGTTTCGGCAAGATGTACGACCGCATATGCGAACTAACGGGCTCTCGCCCAATGCGTCACATCCTCAACAGCGCAGGTATCATCCGCTTCCCGCAGTACGACTTCGAGATGGTACGCCTCGGCATTGGCCTGCACGGACTTATGCCACAGATTACCGATGCGCTGACACCAGTAACAACCTTCAAATCAATAATTTCGCAGATACATCGTGTTCCTGCTGGAGAAACCGTAAGCTACAACCGCAAGGGCAAACTCGACCACGATGCACTAATAGCCACAATTCCTGTCGGCTATGCCGACGGCATTGACCGTCATCTCGGAAACGGCAACTGGTATTTTATGGTCAACGGAAAGAAAGCCCCGATAATCGGAAATGTGTGCATGGACATGTGCATGATTGACATCACAGGCATCGACGCCGAAGAACGCGACGAAGTTGTAATTTTCGGCAAGGACAACCCCATCTGCGACATGGCAAAAGTCCTAGGCACAATACCATACGAAATACTCACCAGCATTCCACATAGAATCAAGAGAATATATTTCGAAGAATAATTGATAATTAACAATGGACAATTGATAATCAGTACAGACGCAAAATTTTGCGTCTCAACAGAAACGGCAATAGCCATAGAAACCAAGAAACTTATATACAATGAACATCGAACAAATCTTAACCCAAAGATACACAGAGTTCTACAAGACAGAACCAACAAAGGTTGAAGCAATAACCAAAGCTGGCTCAAACAGAAGCTATTACAGATTTTACGATAAAAACGGAGAAACCGTACTCGGAGTATACAGCAACAACATTCCCGAGACAAAGACATTTCTGTACTACAGCGTAATTTTCAGCAATCTAAACCTCAATACGCCAAAGATTTACCATGTAAGCGAGGATACTCTCACCTACTTCATTGAGGATTTTGGTGACGATTTGTTGCTGAAGGTCGTTGAAAGCGAATACAAGCAATACGGCAAGTTTACCGACCGTCTGGATAACCTTTATCACGAGAGTATCAGCGCATTAGTAAAACTACAAATTGCTGCCGGCAAAGCCATTGATTTCAGTTTGGCATACTCCATTTCGGAATTCAACAGCCAGAGCATTCTGTTCGACCTCAATTACTTCAAATACTATTTTCTGAACCGTCTCGACATCCCTTACGATGAGAAACTCCTTCAGGATGACTTCGATGCACTTGCAGCACATCTTGCCGAAAATGGAACCAAAGCATTCATGTTCCGCGACTTTCAAGCAAGAAACATACTCGTAAAGGATGAACAAGTTTATTTTATTGACTATCAAGGCGGACGCAAAGGTGCAATACAATACGACATGGCATCGCTACTTTGGCAGGCAAAGGCTAAAATTCCGAACGACAAGAAGATGGAACTGCTAAAATTCTACATTAACGAGGTTGCCAAGAATACCGAAATAGACAAGACGGATTTTGAACGGGAATTTTGGTACTACCTGTATGTGCGTATTCTCCAAACACTTGGCGCATACGGAAATCGCGGTCTAATTGAAAAGAAACGCCACTTCATCGAGAGCATACCATTTGCCATCGACAACCTGAAGGAACTGCACGAAACCCATCCTATCCTTGGCGAATACAAGGAACTAGACAGAGTTATATCCGAAGTGGTTAAGTGCAAACAAAAGTTCGAATATGTAAAATACAACGAATTAACAATCAATGTAATGAGTTTCGGTTTCAAGAACGGACTTCCTGAGGATAAGACAGAAAATGGCGGAGGTTTCATCTTCGACTGCCGAGGAAACCACAATCCGGGACGCTACGAAGAATACAAAAAAATAACCGGTCTCGACCAGCCAGTAATCGACTTTTTCAAGCAACATGGCGATATTGATGTATTCATTGAGAACATAAAGGCTGTAATTTCGCCAACCATAGAGAATTACATTAGCCGAGGTTTCACCAGTCTGATGATTTGCTTTGGCTGCACTGGCGGTCAGCACCGGAGCGTATATTCAGCCGAAAACATAGCAAAGTACATACACGAAAAGTACGGAGTTAAAGTAATCTTGAAACACAGGGAATTAGGCATTGAAAGAACAATGTAATAGTAGCGGCGCAATGCATTGCGCCGCTACTAT
>JBGUHW010000219.1:0-52968 GCA_045112395.1 Bacteroidales bacterium | reverse complement strand
CAAAGGCATTTTATGAGATAAAAGATCATGATGGATTATACGGAACAATGTCCTTGTATTTCTATTCGCACATCAAGTATATTAACGAACAATATCAAACAGCACTTAATGGTTTCCTTAAATTGCAGAACAATCCAACTTTCTCGTCAATAGTGCCGTTCTACATTTTGCAGATTTACTACATGCAGGAAAACTATGATGCAGTTGTAAAATATGCCGATGAACATGGTGAGGACTTTGTTGGTGCTGCACCCGAAAATGCAAAGATTGTAGGTCTCTCGTATGTTCGCACAAAAAAGTATTCCGAAGCAATTCCATACTTGAAGCGCTACATGGAAGCCAATTCGACAGCAACCGACTTTGATTATTACGAACTTGCATACGCTCAGTACTCAATTGGTCAGTACGATGAGGCTGCCAAGAATTTTGGAAAGATAACCCGCACCAAGGACACGATAGGGCAGAACGCATCATATCTTATGGGTGACTGCTGCTTGAAAACAGGCAAGAAACTTGAAGCACGCAGAGCCTTCGAGACTGCATCTCTTTACAACTATAATCCTGTTATAAAGGAAGATGCGTTGTTCAACTTTGCACAGCTATGCTTCGAACTTTCGCTTTCGCCGTTCAACGAGGCGATTAATGCATTCACACGGTACATTGAGGAATATCCAAATAGTCCGCGCACCGAAGCCGCATACGACTACCTGCTCGATGCATTCATGAGTGCGAAGAACTACCAGCGTGCAATAGCCACCATTGAAAGTCTTAATTATCGCAATTCCAAGGTTGACATGGCATATCAAAGGTTGACTTTTATCCGTGGCGAAGAACTTTTCATTTCGCAGAAATACTCCGATGCGATAGATATGTTCGACAAGTCGCTTGCGTACGGCAAATACGACAAAAAAATAGAATCGTTGGCTCACTACTGGAAAGCCGAAGCAAACTACCGTCTCGGAAATACAGACATTGCAATCGACCAATTCAAGGAATTCGTAAATGCAATTGGTTCAATAGGTCTTGAGGAATATGGCCGTGCACACTACAATTTGGGCTATGCTTATTTCGACAAGAAGGAATATACAATTGCAAATTCTTGGTTCCGCAAGTATGAAAAGATTTCGGGCGATGAGGAAAATGTTGTGATAAACGACACATACAATCGTATTGGCGACTGCTACTACATAAACCGCGACTTTGCTGTTGCTTCTGAATACTACAAGAAAGCCGTGAAGATTGGTCTTGTCGAAACCGACTATAGCCTTTATCAGATGTCGCTCACATACGGTGGTCTGAAGATGTCGAACGAAAAGGTGTGGGCTTTGAAGAAGTTGCTGGCCGAATATCCTAATTCCGAATATGCAAGCAATGCAATGTTTGGAATAGCTCGCGTGTACCAGACCGACCTCAATGCTGAGGATTCTGCCAAGCTGTATTACGAAATGCTTATAGCCGACTATCCACATTCGGCAAACAAAAGTACCGCACTTTCGAGCCTTGGCGCAATCGAGTTCAACCGCAAGCACTACGACAATGCTTTGAATTATTACAAGCGTGTAATTTCGGAGTTCCCTGGAACCGAGGATGCAAGCAATGCCAACGATATGATCAAGTCAATTTATCTTGAACTCGACAAACCAGATGCTTACATCGAATATGCAAACAGCGAAGGTTCGGGTGTGGAAATAAGCAAAGACGAGCAGGATGAAATTATATGGCTTGCCGCAAAGAAACTTTACATTGATAAGAAATACAACGATGCATTAAAGTCTATAACCAAGTATCTCAACGAGTTCCCCAAAGGCAAGTATTTGATTGAGGCAAACTATTACAAGGCCGAATTGCATTTCTATTTCGAAGAAAAGGACGATGCTTTGAAGAGCTACCGTATTGTTGCCGATGCACCAACCAACAGTTATACAGAGGAAAGCACTTTGAAATCGGCTTCGTTGCTGTTCGACAAGGAAAATTGGAACGATTCATATAATTATTACAACAAGCTTTATCCGATTGCCGAAAACAAATCGACAAAGCAGGTTGCTGCTCTCGGGCGCTTGCGTTGTGCATACAATGCCAAGAATTACGACAATGTGATTACTTCTGCACAAGATGTCATCGACAGCGACAGATCGAATATTGAAAATGTACGCGAAGCTCAGTACAAGATGGCTAAGGCTTTTGTGGCAAAGGACAATAAGTCGCGTGCCCTGACGCTTTTTGAAAAGTTGTCGGAGGAGGTTGTTAGCTACGAAGGTGCCGAATCGAAGTTTATGACAGCCTCGATAAATTATGAGAATGGTAACGACAGCATTGCCGAGGAGATAATCTACGACTTTGCACAGTCGAGTACTCCGCACGCATATTGGTTGGCAAAGAGCTATATACTTTTGGCTCAGATATATTTCGATGAGGAAGATATTTTCTCTGCAAAACACACCTTGCAGTCGGTGCTTAGCAACTACGACAACGAAACCGATGGCATAAAGGACGAGGCGCAGGAGAAACTTACAGCAATATTCGAGGCTGAAGAAGCTGCCCGTCAGGAGGATGAAATGCTGAAACTGAAGATAAATCTCGTTGAGGATGAATCCGATGGCGGACTTTTCCCCGATGAGGAATTCGACATAGAACTTCCGGATGATGTTCTTCCAGATGAGAACAAGACGCCAGAAATTGAGTTGAAGGATGAACCAAAACAAAATGAAAACGAATAAACTGATTGAAAATGAAGCGAAAAACTAATGATATGAAATATTTGACCTTACTGATAGCATTTGTTGTGCTAGGATGTAGCCTTATGGCTCAGGAGGACAATACCCTTGAGGAACAGACGGTTGTCATTTACAACGATTATTCGCCGGTGCTGAAGGATGCCAGCAGAATCCAGAGCCTTCCTGTGATTGCCGACACCGTGAAGACCGAACCAAAGTTCGAATATTCGGTAATGCCTACGATGTACCGCACAAGCTTTACTCCACAAAAGATTTCTGCGGCAACAGTTAAGGGAGAAGCGCTGAAACCATTGAATACTGGCTTTGTAAAGGTAGGATATGGAAACTACATTTCGCCATTTGCCGAGTTGTATATCAATTCAAAACGCCAGAAGAACTATTCGTTAGGCATTGCAGCACACCACCATTCGTCATTCGGCAAGATAAAGAACTACCTGAACCAGAAGATTTATTCTGGATATGATGACAGTCGCATTGAGGCATTCGGCAAGAAATTGTTTGCAAAGTCGGTGCTTTCGGGCAAGGTTTATTTCTCGTCCAACGGAATCTGCTATTACGGTTACGATCCGAAAGTTTACGGCAATACCGATACTATAAACTGGGAAACCTTTGATTATGTTGATACACGCGATGAGGTTGAAAAGCAGCGCTTTAGTAGGGTAGGGGCCAACATGGCGTTCGAATCACAGCAGACTGGCAAGAAGCATTGGAATTATAAGTTCGGATTAGGTTACCAGTATTTCTTTACCAAGACAAAGGACTATCAGCATAAGATTGATGTTATTGCAAATATAGGTCGTTCGGTGAAGAATATCAGCTACGGAGTGGATATTAATTATCTGTTCAATGCCAACAAGATATCGTGGGTTAATAATACTAATAATGATATGTTTATTAATCCAGAACCATATTTCCGTTTCGAGAACGAAAAATGGAACGTAAAAGCAGGTGCTAATTTGGTTTATAGTGCTGGTTCTACAAATAAATTTTATATATACCCCGATGTATATGCACAGTTGAATATCAGCAATACTTTGCTGCCATATATTAGCTATGGCGGACATTTGGAGAACAATAACCTAGAGTATCTTTCGACCATAAATCCTTTTGTAATTAGTTTTCCTTATGTTAACACAAGTTATCAGCACGAAGTTAACTTGGGCTTGAAGGCAAACATAAGTAAAAAGGTTTACTTACATGTCAATGCCAACTATTCGCATATCGACAAGATGGGATTCTTTGTAAATGATACCCTTGAACCGTTGCACAACAAGTTCAGGATGGAATATATGGATGTTGACCGTGTTGGTGCGTACGCTGAATTGTCGATGCGCGACCTTACACCGGGACTTGACATTATGCTGAAGGCACACTACTATTATTATATCAAGTTGGGAGACCCGAATGTGCTTAATTCTCCCAAAATTGCTGATGCACGTCCGTGGCAGATGCCCGACGTGGATGTCAGTCTGAGGGCTTCGTACCGTCTTACCAACAAGATTTCGTTCGGTGTGGAAGGCTATTTCCTGAACAGGTGCTATGCAAAGGAATATGTTGAAGGCGTACAGTATGCTAAGAAGATGAAGGCTGTGATTGATGTTAACCTCTTTGGAGAATATAAGTTCGACGACAATTTCAGCGCATTCCTTTATCTCAACAACATTGCCTGCCAGCGCTACTACATATGGAACAACTATCGCGCACAGGGATTCAATGCAATGGTTGGACTGACGTATTTGTTTTAGAACTTTTTTCAAAAAACTTTTTGCAATTTACAATTTTTGTTGTACTTTTGCACCCGCAATTGCGGGGTAGAGCAGTTGGTAGCTCGTCGGGCTCATAACCCGGAGGTCGCAAGTTCGAGTCCTGCCCCCGCTACCAAGCTAAGAATGTCTTTTGACATTCTTTTTTTATGCAATTTTGTGAATTGTTATGATTGATAAGATACTAGTTATCAGTATTATGTATTGATTTTATAATTTTTATTATTATAACTTTTCTTATAAAATTTCTAATATCTTTTTGCTAACCAGATGGAGAAAAATCTGTTTGTAATGCGGTAAAATTCGTCTTCCCTGGTTATGGTTTCGTTTTCAATCAATGGTTTTAATGCTCCTTGAACAGCGCTTGCTGTTTTCAGTTTGTTATCAGTAATAAAATTTGCTCCAGTAATATTTTTCACCTTGCCTTCTTTTGCCAAGGCGATAAGCAAAGATTTCTGTCTTTCGGAAACAGCAATTAGCATTTCTTGGAAAAAATGTCCGAAAATGTCAAGAATATTGCACACGGCAATCTCAACAGATTGTTCGTTGGCTGTTTCACCTTTTGCTGTATTTTCAAAAATGCGGTTAAATATATACTGAATGTACCATGTATGTCCATCGTATGCTTTATATACAGATTCAATGCATTGTTTTTCAATATGTTTGCCGTTATTTTCAAAGTGCTTTTCCACAAATTCTGCGTATTTGTCGAACGAAATTGCTTCCAAATACAAAGGCGTACAACTCATAAAGAATGGTTCGGATGGCGAATTGAATAATTGTCCCATCATTCTTCGGTTGCTTCCCGCAAAAATGAAACGAGTCTGCTTGCAATTTTGTACTAGTTTGCGCAGTGTTGCAATAATTTTTCTGCCGTCATGATAGTCTGCTATTTGCTGGAACTCATCAATTGCTACTATGCATGGTCTTACGTTGTTTTCCATGAACTTGAATATTTGTTCCATTGTCCTGCCTGCTGAATTTGTTCCGTTTAGACTTAAATCAATTGATGGCATACCCGTTATTGGGTCGGCGCTGAACGATGCGACTATAGAATTTGCTGTCATAAGAAACTTTTCCATAAGTCTTTCTCCACGCGATTGTAGTCTCGTGCATATTTCTTTTCCAAGCAGCAAAATAAAATCCTCAATGTTTGCAGTGTCGTATATGTCAACGAAAAATGTTTCGTAATCCTTTGATATTTCTGGTGTTGCAAATACATGTTCAATAAGTCCCGATTTGCCCATTCTTCGTTGTGATACTAAAACCGTATTGCGCCAGTTTGTTATATTTGACACCAGTTCAGCCGATTCTTTTTCCCTGTCACAGAAATATTCGTCAGATACATATTTCCCTGTTATTATAAATGGATTTCCAACTTTCATAACATTAATATTTTACATTGCAAAAATAATTATAATTTTTATTATTATAACTTTTCTTATAAAAATTTTTATTTGCTTCTTGTCTTAAAAAATTATGCCGAATAACATTATTTTCCTTTTTCAATGAAACTTGTAAAATGCTTATTTTGCAAAAAATTTTTTTTGTGAAACAAGGTGTTTTGCCTTTCACATCCGATGGCAAAATGCTGTGACACTTTTTTTGAAATGACAACAACAGCAATAATTTCAGCAATACTGACACTGCTTGCGGGCATTGGAATTTTCCTTATCGCCTGTCAGATGATGAGTACAAATCTCGAATCGGCGAGTTCGAGCAAACTAAAGAATCTATTTGCAAAAGCCTCGAAGAGCAAATTACTTGGAGTAGGAATCGGAGCTCTTGGTACGGCAGCCATTCAGAGTTCTGGTGCTACCACCGTGATGGTAATCGGTTTCGTGAATGCGGGAATAATCTCACTTGTCCAAGCGGCGACCATGATATACGGAGCAAACATCGGTACTACCATCACTGCACAGATTGTTGCCTTAGGTATGTTTGGCGAAAATGTGCTTTCCACAACGGTAATTTTCTCGGCATTTGCAGGTATTGGTGCATTCGCAATGCTGTTCTCGAAAAGCGACTTTTGGAAGCGCATGGGCGGAATTTTTACTGGATTCGGTATGCTGTTCGTCGGATTGAGCCTGATGAGTTCGTCCATGTCCGATTTCGCCGAGATGGATTCTGTAAAGACTTTCCTTGCAGGAATCAGCAATCCGATCCTGCTGGTGCTTATTGGTGCTATTTTCACAGCCATAATACAAAGTTCATCGGTGATGACATCAATTGCACTTGCTATGGTGGTGACCGGACTTGTTACGCTCGACCAAGGTATTTTCCTGACAATTGGTTCAAATGTTGGATCTTGCGTGGTGGCAATTGTGGCTGGTGTGACGAGCGGACGAAACGCACAGCGTACAGCAATGATTCACTTAATATTCAATGTCAGCGGTGCAGTTTTGTTCCTTGTGGCGTCCTTTGTCATGGGATTGTTCTCCAAGGATATGAGTTTCGGAAATATTTTCCACCGCATGTTCCCCGATGTTCCGCAGATGCAACTTGCAATGTTCCATACCATATTCAATGTGGCTACTGTGATAATAGTTCTTCCTTTGACTGGTGCGCTCGTGAAGTTGGTTTGCAAGTTGATTCCCGACAAGGTAGAAGCAGATCCCGACAGTCCACGTCTTTTCTTTGTCGATGACAATATGTTGCTTACTCCGCCCGTGGCAGTGCAGCAGACAAAGCGCGAGATTGTAAACATGGCGCAGATTGCTATAGGCAATTTCAATCGTTCGTTGGACATTGTTACTAAGTTGGATTTCACGGAAAAAGAAAAGTTTGCGAAAGAGGAGAATCAATTGAATTTCCTCAACACCGCAATAATCGACTATGTAGTTAAGTTGTCGAAAAAGAGACAGTTGAGCGAAAAAGACCACAACTATCTTACTACTACTTTCCGCACTGTTCGCGACATTGAGCGTATAGGCGACTATGCTGAAAACATTGTCGAGTATGCAGGTATGCTGAAGGAATCGGGCGAAAAGTTTTCATCGCAGGCGGTGGAGGAAATAGAGAATGTGCGCACTCTCATAAACGAACTGTACGATAAGATAATGCAAGCATACAACGATGAGGATTTAAATGCTTTTGCCGAAGCCGACAAGATAGAGGATAAAATCGATGAGTATACCAAACACATGGAAACCAGTCATATTGCTCGAATGTCGCTAGGACTTTGTTCTCCGGATGTTGGAGCCGAATACCTGTCGCTGTCGTCAAATGCCGAGCGTGTTGCCGACCACCTAATAAATGTTGGAAAGTCGATACGAAGGCTGGTGTAGCGCCGCAACGTTTTGCGCCGATTGCAATGAATTGCGCCAGCAGAATCGCTTCTTGGTACGATTGTACAAGATGATGGGCTGCGCCGTTTCTGGCTTCAAGTTTTACTGGCTTCGCCATTAAAATTCAAACCGCATCAAACAACTATCAACATAGGAACTAGAAAGCACATTGGGATATGCGAAAATCAAAAAAACTTTTTCCCATCGTAAACAATTTTTTATGTAAATTTGTCCACTAATTTTTTTGAAGATGAAGAAGCTTTTCAATCCAATAAAGGATAAAAGTGCAGAGATTATAGAATATCTCATGCAGTCGTCTGATATGCCGGAAGATGAAAACCTGCGCTTCAAGTTGCGTCTTTCGATAGAAGAAACGGTTGAAAATGTTGTCCAATACGCCTACAAGGATGGCATCGGATGGATGGAAGTCGGTACTAATCTCGATAAAAACTGTCTTATGCTAACAATTACCTTGAAAGATGCAGGAAAACCGTTTAATCCGCTTGAAAAGCCCGATCCCGACATAAACTTACCGCTTGAAGAAAGGGAAATCGGAGGTTTGGGAATTTACCTTTGCAAGCAACTTATGGACGAGGTTGCCTATCGCTACGAAGATGGGTGCAACATACTTACAATGAAGAAAAACATCGCAAAACAGTAGCATTATGTGGTTCTCAAAATCATTTTCCACAAGGCTTAGCCTGAATGTGCTGCTGATAGTGACGATATTCTTTATCGTCGTGCTTGGAATTGTAGCTGTATCATCGCATTTGCTGATTTCAGAAGAAGCTACACGAAGCGCATCTAATATCCTAAAGGCTAATATCTTGGATATTGAGAAAACCTTGCAGACGGTGGAGTCAACCGTGAAGGATGCTTCGTGGCTCGCCAAGGAAAACAAAGACAGCGAAAAATATCTCTACCATATAACCCAGAGGGTTGTTGACGAAAATACCAACATAATAGGAAGTGCAATTGCTTTCGATTCGTGCTATTTCAGTGGTAGGCATTTCTTCTCGCCATACTCGTACGAAGATCCCGAAACTGGTGAACTGAAAAGCAAGGAACTCGGTTCTGTCGACAACGACTATTTCACGCAGGAATGGTACACAGTGCCGAAGGAGACGGGACGCCCGCACTGGAGCGAGCCGTACTTCGATGCTGGTGGCGGCGAACAGATGATGACAACCTACAGCTATCCGATAAAGGACAGCGCGGGCAACATCTACGCCATTATCACAGCCGACATCTCGCTCGAATGGCTTTCAAAGAAAATTGACCAGATACATCCTTACGAGCATTCGTTTACAACGCTCTTAAGTGCCAATGGCAGATACCTTTCGGCAGGTTGGCAAGCCAATCTGGCTAGCGAAACAGCATTCTCGTATGCCGAAACTATGGACGATCCGCGCATATTGGAAATCTCGAAGAATATGGTTGCCGGCGACAGCGGAACTATGCGCTACTGGGTTGGCAATAAACTCAGCTTTGCCGTTTATGGTCCACTTTCGAATGGCTGGTCGATGGCAATCAATTGCGAGTACGGAGATGTTCTCGAACGCTCGTCGCAGATGCACATGATGTTGATTATAGTCGGGCTTGTAGGGCTGCTTATCATGTTCATAATGTGCTACTTCAAGATACGGCAGCTGACACAGCCTCTGAAAGATTTCTCGGCTTCGGCACTTAACATCGCAAAAGGCGATTTTAGCACAAAGCTCCCCGAAGTAAAGTCGAAAGATGAAATCTTGCAGCTTCACGACTCGCTGGCTTACATGCAGCAGTCAATTGTTACCTATCTGGAACAGATTGAATCGGCAACATCTGCCAAGAAGCGAATGGAGACACAGTTGTACATCGGACAGAAAATACAGGAGGGAATGCTTCCCAAAAATTTCCCCAACGATAGCCGCTGCTCTCTTAACGCAAAGGTGATTCCTGCAAAGGAAGTAGGTGGTGACTTGTACGACTTTACCATTAACGACAATCGCCTATATTTCTCTGTGGGCGATGTCTCGGGCAAGGGTGTGCCGGCAGCCTTTGTAATGGCAATAACTAGGGTGATGTGCCACCTGTTTGCCGACTTGGGACTATCGGTGCAGCAAGTCGCTACTAGGATAAACAACAGCGTTGCCAAGAACAACGATGCAAATATGTTCGTAACCTTGTTTGTGGGATGTATTAATTTGGAAACCAGGAAACTGGAGTTCTGTAATGCAGGACATAATCCGATAATTGTCATTCCTCCAGACGGAAGTCCATACTACCTTAAAGCTATTCCTAATATGGCTGTCGGAGTATGGAGCGGTTTCGAATACAAGAGCGAAAACTTGGATTTGTGTCCAGGAACAAAGCTTCTGCTATATACCGACGGTGTAACTGAAGCCGAAAAAGCCGACAAGGAACAATTCGGCGAAGATAGACTTCTGCAATTTGTATCTAGACCAGAATTCAAGAATCTAAATTCCGAAGAAATGGTTTCGGCGGTATTGGATGCTGTGAAAGTCTTTGCAGCTGATAACGAACAGAATGATGACATAACAATTTTTGCAATAACAATATAAGCATATATTTATGGAAGTTAATATTGAAAATACAGGAAACAAGACACTTGTAGTTTTGAACGGACGACTTGACACGACAACAGCTGACAAGTTCATGCAGGACATTACTCCACTTATGCAGGGCGACAATCCCGACATCGAAATGGACTGCACAGGTTTGGAATACACTTCGAGCCAAGGTTTGAGAATGTTCCTTGTACTACAAAAAAGCGTAACCGCCAGAAAAGGAAATCTTGTTTTGAAAAACATGAAGCCAAATGTGAAGGAAGTCTTCGATATAACAGGATTTTCGAACATAATTAAGATAGTTTAATTTTTGCCGTTGGCTTTAATATGGAATACAACCTTGACTTTCACTGTCAGATGATTCTTGACGAATACCGCGAGAATCTTGCGATATTCGAAAAGATGAGGGAAATAGTGCGTGCGCAACTCGAAAAGTGCGTAAGCGACAACAACATATATGTAAATGCGATAGAAACAAGAATAAAGACCGAAAGTAGTCTTGCCGGCAAGTTGGAACTCAAGGGACATAAGTACAAGTCGCTTTCGGACATTACCGACATTCTGGGTGCTCGCATAATTACCTTCTATTCCGAGGAAGTTGACAAGATTTCGGCTCTCACCGACAAGATTTTCGAAGTCGACTGGGATAATTCGGTTGACAAGCGTAAGGCTCTTGACCTTGACCGATTCGGATATATGTCGCTGCACTACATCTGTCGTATTCCAAAGTCGTTGTACTACGATGCAGAACATCCAGAAATAAACGATTTCCGATTCGAGATACAGATGCGTACTGCATTGCAACACGTGTGGGCAACAATGTACCACGACACGGGCTACAAGTCGGGAATAGAGGTGCCAAAAGAGCATCTACGCAACATGAATCGTCTTGCTGGTATGCTAGAGCTAGCCGATGAACAGTTCAGCCGTATTCGCAAGGAAATTACCGATTATCGTCGCAATGTGGAATCGTTGGTGGCAGACGGCAACTTCGACGAGGTACCTCTTGATAGCGATACTTTCCGCAGCTACCTCACAATGAAGCCGTTCAAGAAACTTATCGACAAGATTGCAACAATAAATCAGGCCGAAATATACGAAGACAATCTTATGCGTTTTGTATCTACGCTGATAAAGATGAACTTCCGCACTCTTGGCGATTTGCAGAGACTTATTAAGGAATGTAGCGACGATGCCTACAAGCTTGCTCTTCATCAGCTTTCGTCCACCGACCTCGACATTCTGGCATTGTCGGTAGCGCTACAGAACCTTTGTCTGGTTTACATTATAAAGAATGGTGGCGGCGAAGTAGGTCTGCGTGTATTTTACGATGCAATTTTCGGACAATCGGCATATAATGAAGAACGCGCGCATCGTACGTTCGAACAGATTTCAAAGATTAACATAAAGTAAGATTGTTATGGCAAACAAATATATCGATACATCTATTCTCGACAAGGCAATGCATTTTGCAATTGATGCACACGCAAATACCGAACGTAGGGGCAAGGGTTTCCCATATTCTGTGCATCTGATGGAAGCCGTTGAGATTGCTGCAACAATAACATCCGACCAGGAGATACTTGCCGCCGCAGCTTTGCACGATACTATAGAAGATACCGATGTTACCATGGTGCAACTGCGTTCCGAATTTGGCGACAGGATTGCTGCATTGGTGGAAGCCGAAAGTGACAAGTTTGCAAACGGGTATTCGGAGAAAGATTCTTGGATCGTGCGTAAAAAAGCGGCAATAGTGCGACTTGCAAATGCTCCGTACGATGCCAAGATTGTTGCTATGGGCGACAAATTGTCGAACATGCGAGCCATTGCCCGCGACTATGAAAGAATAGGCGATGACTTGTGGAAGATTTTTCATGCACCAAACGGCAAATCGGATCACCAATGGCGATACCACAAATTGGCCGAAGCTTTGTTCGACCTTGCCGGAACGCCTGCATATAGGGTATTTGTTATGCTGGTTGAAAAGACATTTGGCAAGAAGGATTATGACGAGCCAGTAAAAATCGACCTTGCTGACTACGAGCATAGTGGCGAGGGTTACAATGCAATGAGCTACAACCATAAGGGCGGACACACAATGATAAAGTTGTATGCCGAATCGGTATCGTCAGAATTGCCATTGAGGGAACTTCGTACAGCAAAGAATGTTTTCCGAATGGGACTGCCTACACCATTGGCGGGTCGCTTTGTTACTGATGGAAAACGAGTTGGATGCGAGTTTGCACGCGTTGTCGATAAAAAATCGTTCGCTAGGGCTATATCCGAAAATCCAGAAACTACAGAACAGTATGCAGTAAACTTTGCTAGAATGTGCAGACAGTTGCATTCTACGCTTTGTAATCCTGCTGTTTTCCCATCGGCAGCCGACATGTCTTGCAAGGCAATAGAAAAGACGTCGATCTTTACCGACGGCGAGAAGAAAAAGGTTATCGACTTTGTGAAAAACGTACCGGCGGCTACGACTTGTCTTCATGGCGACTTGCACATAGGCAACATACTAAGTTCTAGTCTTGGCAATATGTGGATTGACCTCGGCGACTTCTGCTATGGCAATCCATTGTTCGATCTCGGTATGACATATTGGATTTCAAAATGCAACCTTGATGAGACAACAATGCGCCTGTATCATATCAGCAACGAAAGTATGCAGAAAGTTTGGGAAATATTCCTACGCGAATACTATGGTACAGATGATCCGAAGGAACGAGCTGAGTATGAAAGACAAATTCGTCCTTTTGCCGCACTGAAGATGATTTACTTTAATGTTATAAAAGGGCACGAGGAATTCATAAGGGAAAACTTGTTGGGATAACAAAAAAGGAGCTGATTTTCAGCTCCTTTTTTAGTATTGTTATTTCTTATTTTTCGGTTTTTTCTTTCTTGCCTTTGCCGATGCAAATGCTCCGAGAATTGCTACGCAGAATACGAGTGCGCCGTACATGCATTCTATCGAAAGCATTATCACAGCTTCAATACCTAGGAAGAATACCAAAGCTATTGCAACGCCCCATGCGCTCTTTGTGCGTACGCAGTCGAGAATCAGTTTCACAAGGCAGAAAAGCAACATTGCTATCTGGCTACCTAGCAGAACCCATGAACAAGCTGCTGCTGAAGCTTTTGCTATGTAAACGATTACGCTAGCACCAAGTCCTGCAAGAGCAACTACTGTTCCCCATTTCCATTCTTTCCACTTCTTGCCTTCGCTAAGTCCAGCGTGAACCGACATTTCAGCTGTAACCTGCATTACAGCGCATATCATCCAGTAAACTACAAGGACAAGACCTACAAGTCCGAGAATTGTAAGTCCCCAGTCGCCAACTACATCGTAGTCGCAGAACCAGCCAATGCATGGTTTTTCTCCCCACCTGTTAACTATTGGCAGGTCGCTCATAAAGCAGTAGTAATAGATTGAAATCAAGGTTATTCCAAACAGAGTGTACAGAATAGGATAAAATTTTGATCTGTCTCTGTATCTAATATGGAAATTTACTAATTCCATTAGTGCTGCCATTATGAATATAAATATCAAAAGTCCCAACGGATTAACACCTAGTGGGTTGCTGTGGTGCAGATTAATAAGATCTGGAATGTTCGTAATTGCAGATTCACTAAGCCTTTCTATAAAACTCATATTGTATCTTTTTATTTAAATTTTAGCAGGTTCAATAATATTGAGGTAGTACGGCGTGAACCTGCTGTTAGCGCAATACACCAATTTCGGTGCAAAAATACATTTTTTTGCTAATTAAATAAAATGATATTGATTATTATTTATTATATCTTTTCCTGCCGAAAATATGTCTGCCTACCAGCACTGCTATTCCAAGTCCGACAGCTATTGACCCTATCCACCAAGGATTAGCATAAGCACAAAGGTCTGGTGTTGTAGCAACATCGGCATTGAAAAAGAATACTGCGCTGACAACCAATGCGTTATTGGTGGCATGGGCTACAATTGACAACCACAACGAGCCCGATGAATAAAACAAATATCCTAGTATAGCCCCGAGAATAAATCGAGGTAATAGTCCTGAAAATTGCATGTGTATTGCTGAAAAAATAATCGCGGTTAGCAATATAGCAAAGTGCTTGCTTTTGATCGTATCGCAGAGATATTTTTGCAAAACTCCACGGAAAAACATTTCCTCGCAGATAGCTGGAGTTATGGCTAAGGCGATGAGGTTCAGCAAATAACCACAGAAACCGTCAGCTGCGAGAGCTTTTTGTGTGGCTTGTATCGCACGTGAGTCGGCATTGCGGAAATATTCTTCCAAACTTTTAAGCGCATCGGGAAAACTATAGCAAGCATTCAGGCTTGAAATAAACTCGATTGCAGGCATTATAGCAAGCATGAATACAAAGGCGATAAGATACTTCACGAGTTTAGGACTTTCGGTCATGCCCAGAAACCGAAATTGAGGTTCTCCATTTCCAATGAATCGTGCGGCAAGCACGGCAGGCAATCCAAACGACAATACCGACGACAATACAAGCAGCAACTTGTAGGCTGCTCCATCCTGCATATATCCGTACAGGAAGCCTATCGCCAATGTGTTAAGCATAAAGCCAATGCACAGGCAAAGTATTATTGCCAGCAACTTACCTAATGGCGACAATTCACGATTGAACATAATAATCGGTATTGTAGTGATAGTTAATGGTTATCTCGTCTTTGGTTTCGGATTTTGCAATGGGATGGTCGATTTGCGGTGCTTTTACTCCTGTTACAATTTCGTCACCATTGATGAAAATTCTTGCTTCATCCCATAGCCCAAGCGAGAGAAACGAATTTATTGTCTGCGCACCTCCTTCGACAATTACCGATTGGATTTCGTTGCGGTACAAAATTTCAAGTACTTGTGGGACAATGTTTTCATCGAAATCAGCCTTGCAGAAAATTAGATTGTCATTTGTGCCTTCTTTTTTACCATTGATTATTATTGTTTTTGCTTGATTATCAAGAATTTTGCTTGATGCTGGAACTTTTAGTTTACGGTCGATGCATACACGCACTGGATTTCGTCCCGACCAAAGGCGGGCAGTCAGCTGTGGATTGTCGAGCAAGGCGGTTCGTCTGCCTACCAAAATGGCATCTTCCTCAGTGCGCCATTTGTGTACAAGTCTATCGAAATGTACATTTGTGATTTTCAGTGGCTTTTGAGTGCTGTCGAAGCGAATGTTGTCAATGAAACCATCCGCGGTTTGCGCCCATTTAAGGATTATGTATGGTCTGCGCTTTATGTGGTAGGTAAAGAATCTGCGGTTCAGCCAGTCGCATTCCTGTTTCAGAACGCCAATTTTAACCTCTACTCCTGCATTTCTCAGTTTCTCGATACCTTTGCCAGCTACCTTTTCAAACGGGTCGATGCTGCCGACTACGACTTTTGGAATGCCTTCGCGTATAAGCATGTCGGCGCAGGCGGGTGTTCGTCCTACATGGGCACATGGTTCGAGAGATACATAGATTGTGGATTCCTTAAGCAACGATTTGTCCTTCACGGAATTTACGGCATTTACCTCGGCATGGGCTTCGCCACAGCGACGATGCCAGCCTTCGCCTATAATTTTGCCGTTGTGTACGATAACAGCACCAACCATAGGGTTAGGAGATGCCGTTCCGAACCCGCATTTTGCGAGTTCGATGCACCGTCTCATGTAGATTTCGTCCATTGTGGGATTACCAGTCGAGTCCTCTTTGCTTAAGTTCCTTCTGGCTAAGTTCCTGACCAGCACTTGCTGCACGGCGGAAATGTGCTATTGCATCGGCTTCCTGATTCATCGACATGTAGAGCTTGCCGATGTTATAGTTGGTGTCGACATGGTTTGGATTGATGCTCAAGGCTTTGTTGTAGTATTCCATTGCCTTGGTCGGATTTGTCGAGAAATATGCAGCACCAAGGTTGTTGTACGAATCGATGTTGTCTGGATTCAGTTCGAGAGCCTTGAGGTAGTTTTTAACGGCTTTACTTTCGCCTTTCACATCATCCGAATAATAGTAGGCAACACCGAGGTTATTGTATGCATCGGCATTGTCCTTGTTGACTTCTATTGCCTTCTTGAACCACTCGATAGCTTCAACATATTCACCTTGGTCTTCGTAAATAACGCCGATAGCATTGTAGGCATCATCGTTGCGCGGATTTATTTCGAGAGCTTTCTTACAGCTTTCCAAAGCCTTCTCGTAGTTTCCGTTGTGCGAATATGCAAGTCCAAGGTTATTGTATGCACCATCATATAACGAGCTGATTGCTACAGCTTTTGAGTAATATGATATTGCCTTTTTGTAGTTTTTCAGTTCATCGTAGGCATTGCCGAGTGCATTGTAGGCTGTGTCGTACTTTGAATTAATCTTAATTGCGTTTTCAAACAGGCTTATTGCCTTGTTGAAGTCGCCTTCGTCGTAGTAAACATAGCCGAGATTCTTAACTGCTTCGTAGTATTTCGGATCAAGCTTTATTGCCATCTGGAAGTTTATCATGGCCTTGTCGAGATTGCCAAATGCGGCGTATGCCTTGCCAAGTGTATTGTAAGCCAAGGCGTTTTCCTTGTTTATTTCAACATATTTCGATAGGTCGTTTATTGTCTGCATGTAATTGTCGTTGTTGAAGGCGAACAATCCGTTTGACAGGAGTGCTTCTTCGCTCTGCGAGAATGCTGTGGTAGCAGTAAGCACAAATGCAATCAGTATGGCAATGTTTAATCTCATACAATTTTATGGCTTTGAATACTATTCGGCAAATTTAAATATTTTTTACTTACACTGCACAAGTATATTTCGAAAAATATAGCTTAGTCGTTTGCTTCCTTCAGTCGTTCTGCGTTTTCAGCCATGATTAGCTGGTCGATAAGTTCCTGAATGTCACCAAGCATAAAGTTTTGCAAGTTGTACATGGTGTAGTTGATGCGGTGGTCGGTAACGCGTCCCTGCGGGAAGTTATAGGTGCGGATCTTTGCCGAACGGTCGCCTGTGGAAACCATGGTCTTGCGCTTCTTTGAAATTTCGTCCAGATACTTCTGATATTCAAGGTTGTACAAACGAGTACGAAGTTCCTTCATTGCCGACTCGATGTTCTTCAGTTTCGACTTTTCGTCCTGGCAGGTAACCACGATTCCAGTAGGGATGTGGGTAAGACGGATTGCTGAGTAGGTGGTATTTACCGACTGTCCGCCAGGTCCCGATGAGCAGAACTCATCGCGCTTGATGTCGGCAGGATTGATTTTGATGTCGACTTCATCTGCTTCGGGCAATACGGCAACCGATGCTGCCGATGTATGTACACGACCTTGTGTTTCGGTCTGTGGAACGCGCTGTACGCGGTGAACGCCAGATTCGTACTTCAAGATTCCGTAAACTCCATGTCCAGTAACTGTGAAAACGACTTCCTTGTAACCGCCGACAGTACCTTCGGTTGCACGTGTGATTTCGGTTTTCCAACCTTTGGTTTCGCAGTATTTCATGTACATGCGCATAAGTTCGCCTGCAAAAAGGCTGGCCTCGTCACCACCAGCACCGCCGCGGATTTCCACAATGGCATTCTTCTCATCCTCAGGGTCTTTGGGGATAAGCAGAAGCTTTATCTTTTCTTCCATCGGGTCAATCTTTGCGGTAAGTTCATCGATTTCCATCTTTGCCATTTCACGCATTTCCTCGTCTTTCTCGGTCGAAAGTATCGATTTGGCATTGTCGATGTTGGAAATCATGTTGGTATATTCATCGTAGGCTTCAATAATAGGTTCCAAGTCCTTGTATTCCTTGTTCAGTTTTACGTACTTGTCCATGTCGGACATTATCGACTGGTCGGTAAGCATTTTGCCAACTTCGATGAATCGAGCCTTTACGCCTTTGAGTTTTTCTAATATTAAGTTGTTTGCCATAAGCTAAAGTTCAATGTTCAAAAGTTCAAAGTTTAATGTTCAAAGATTTAAATTCTATTTAATCGAAAATCTAAAATCGTCAATCGTAAATTAATAACTAAATTCTCCCTTGTCCGATTTGATTGTAAGTTTTTTGCCTTCACATTTTTCGCAATGTCCGATTACCTTTGCATCTACGCCGAAGCTCTTGCTAATCGAAATTATTCCATCGGCAATGCTTTCTGGCACATAAAGTTCCATGCGGTGTCCCATGTTGAATACCTTGTACATTTCGCGCCAGTCGGTGCCACTTTGTTCCTGTATCAGCTTGAATAACAACGGAGTTTCGAACATATTGTCCTTCACTACATGCAGGTTGTCAACGAAGTTGAGAATCTTTGTTTGAGCACCGCCACTGCAATGTATTATACCGTTGATCTGATGTCTGTAATGGTTCAAGATTTCGCGGATTACCGGTGCGTAGGTGCGGGTAGGAGAGAGGACTAGCTTTCCAGCATCGCTGTACGGATCTTCTAATTTGTCGGTAAGGCGGCATTTGCCCGAATATACAAGTTCCTGCGGTATGCCGTTGTCGTAGCTTTCGGGATATTTTTCTGCAAGATACTTTGCAAAAACATCGTGGCGGGCAGAGGTAAGTCCGTTGCTTCCCATGCCACCGTTGTAGAAGGTTTCGTATTTTGCCTGTCCGTACGATGCAAGACCAACAATCACATTTCCATCGCCGATTTTCTCATTGGTTATCAGTTCACTGCGCTTCATGCGGCAGGTTACGGTAGAATCTACGATTACCGTTCTGACAAGGTCGCCGACATCGGCAGTTTCGCCGCCTGTGAGCACAATGTTTACACCAAATTGGCGCATTGTGTCGCAGAATTCCTGCGTGCCGTTTATTATTGCCGAGATAACTTCGCCTGGAATGAGCCTTTTGTTGCGTCCGATGGTGGATGACAGCAATATGTTGTCGGTTGCTCCAACGCAAAGCAGGTCGTCGGTGTTCATCACGATAGCATCAATGGCTATTCCTTTCCATACCGAAAGGTCGCCAGTTTCGCGCCAGTACATGTATGCGAGAGACGACTTTGTGCCAGCGCCATCGGCGTGCATAATGTTGCAATATTCATCGTCACCGCAGAGAATGTCGGGTATAATTTTGCAGAACGACTTAGGATACAAGCCCTTGTCAATGTTCTTTATTGCATTGTGGACATCTTCCTTCGAGGCCGAAACACCCCTTTGATTGTATCTGAAATTATCAGGCATAACCTTTTTGTTTTGAGGTTGCAAAATTAGATAAAATTTTTTAAAGTTGACCGCTAATTTTCCCAGTATACCATCAAAATAACAAATCCCCCTGAAATTGTTTCAGGAGGATTTGTGTACAATTGTGTTTCAAATTATTATCTAAAAATCGAAATTTTCTGTGTCGTAACCTTGCCTTCGGTTGATATTATCTGTACACTGTACAGTCCAGTACTCCAGCCGTTGCAGTTGATGGTTATGCGTTCGGATTCGTTGTTTTCGATTTCGGCAACAAGCTGTCCAATTGCGTTGAAAATCTGGACTGTAGCAATGCGCTGTCCTTCGATGAAGAATTGGTCATCTGTCGGGTTCGGGTAGATGCTCAGTTCATCGGCAGACCATTCGTCGATAGCATCGGTAAATACGCACTCCTCGTTGGACAGTTTGAACATTCCGTACTCGCAGTCGCTTTCAATCACATAGCAGTGGTTACCAGATTCGGTAACATTGTCGGTATAGGAAATGTCATTTGTTGTTCCGACAAACTCATTGTCCCTGAAAATCCTGTATTTCACCGCACCTTCACATTCTGTCCATTTGAGCGCAACAGTATTTCCAAAAGCTTCGGCTATCAGAACAGGTGTTTCGGTGCAGAAATCAGATACAATCCTAAAGCATTTCGAAGCCGAAACCTCGCTGCAGACACCATCCTCGAAGTGTGCAATAAGAACGTAGCAGTACTCGCTTTCGGGAACTACATCAGTATCGATGAAATTCGTTGTTGTGAGATGCTCGTCGAGCGGTTCGCTGTACTTGTAGAGACTGAAGTAGTCGACACCTACTGGCATATTCCACGATATTGTTATTGCTTCACCTTCGCTCATTACTTCCAAAACAAGCGGGATGTTGCACGGGATCTCCAGAATCTCTACGCATACCGTTTCTGACGGATGCGTCATGCAGGTGTAATCGCCAACCAGCGAAGCCCTTACATTGAAGCAATGTTCTCCAGCAGGTAAATTTTCAAGTGTTATTGAAGTCTCAGTCGTGGTGTCGATTGCATATTGTGAATTGTCGCAGAAAACAAGGTACGAAACCGAGTTGTAGTCGCCAAGTTCTACTGGTTGCCAGTTCAAGTTTACGACAGTATAGTTATCGGTTGTAGCTGTAAGCTGCTGTACTGCATCACATTCTGGAACCACGGCCGAAATTGAAATATTCAAATCGTCCGACTGATCGCCAATAACGTTGGCAAGATGGTATCTTACTGTTGCATTGAAAGTGCCAGATTCGGTTACATATTCGCTTATTATAATCGTCACGCTTTCGTTAGGTTGTATTTCGCCATTCTTCTTGTCGGTGGCGACCATGCTGTTAAATTGGCCGATTTCGTAGGCGGCGATGGTGTTGTGTCCCGTTGGATTCTGAACATTGGCAAGAAGTACGTATTTGCCGTCCAATATATGTGCCGATGCGCAGATGCCACCAGCCAATGACACATCACTTATTTCAATGTCGTCAAGGTAGTGCGCCTTGTCGGTGAAATCGCCGTCGCTAAGGCTAAACTGCCTTATGTATGCCGAAGGACCGTTATCCTGCGAAGTCTGTGAGAATAGCCACAGGTATGGACCGCCTGGCGATAAGTTGTCGAAAGCAGAACCATATATGTTTTCAAGGTCGTTGCGGATGCGTGTCGATACGCCAGTAGCAGTGTCGATGCTGTAGAGCGAGTTCCAGTCGCCGGCAAGAAGTTTTCCGTTCTGCTTATTGAACGAACAATGACGGATGTTGTTCAGGTCGGTAACGATACTATCGACAACTATCTGGTTGTAAAGGTCCAGCTTTAAGATGACGTTGGTTGCATCGGTTCCATAGAAATATGTTCCGTCGTATGACAGGTTTCTAATCATGCCGACATTTTCGATGAAGAATGTTTCGACGTACTCGCCATCTGGTGTATAGCGGTTAAATTCGCCTGGACGCTGCCACGATGAAGTGTAGATGAAGAATCCGTCGGTTGCAATAGCCTGCTCGGCATTGAACCTTGTGGTGAAGGTCTGTATGCTGTCCCAGAGAGCTCGCGAATTCCTGCTGTGGCGGGTTCCTTCCGGTTCGGGCAGAAGTTCAAGCCCTTCGTATTCGGCAACCGAACTCCAGACTAGCGGGGCTGTACCTACATTGCTAATGGTTATGGAATCGTAATGCGCCATATACGGATATGTAGTTATCGAAATATCCTCGGCATCTATCGAAATCTGTGCAGAGTAGAGTTCAAAGTTAAAAGATGTATCCTGATGAATATCAACCTCTTCGCTATATGTTGCATAATCTACTGCGGATACCCACAACGGCTGGGTTCCCTTCGGTGCCATAAACGAATATTCACCATCGTCGTTTGTCCATGCAACCGCGTTACCGATGACAACCCTTGCATTTGGAATTGCAGTACTTGTGCTAGCATCGGTTACTACACCCGAAGCCATCCTATAACAATCGTCGATATTGAGGTGCAAGCAATATGCGGTGTCGGCATCCTCAGCAAAGTAGAACCTGCGCATGTAGTCGCCACTTTCCGTAAAGGTTGTATCGAGGTATGTGTATTCGTCTGCACATATGATTACTGTATCCAAGGCGGCATATATGGTTTTACCCTTGATGCAACGGACACTTAAACCGTACGACATTTCGCTTGATTCTTCGAAGAACATTGTGCTTCTAATGTTGATATGTCGGTTGTAGGCTTTGTTTGAGCCTTTTTCGGTTGCCGACCAGAAATAAGCATCTTGTCCGGCTTCGTATTGTCCCATATATCGACCAGCTTCTACTTCCTCAAAACCTGTTCGTGCAAAATTGTAAGTTCCAGTAATGATGGCGCCATATTCAGGGTCTGTGTTATATGAAGCTAACTGTGATGCAGCATAGTTCCAGTCTCCGCCAAGTGTTTTGTAAAGTTGGTTCCATTCGGCCTTGCTCGGGAGATGCCAGCCATTCGGACAAATGCCCTGCACACCGCTTGGATTCAATACGCTGCTGCTGTCGGTTGCAGCGTTCATTGCTGCCGGCCAGTTGTACAGGTAACCATATTCTGGCACAGAATTA
Source organism: Bacteroidales bacterium (assembly GCA_045112395.1). GTDB lineage: Bacteria > Bacteroidota > Bacteroidia > Bacteroidales > ML635J-15 > Bact-19. The sequence continues at coordinate 30,379 of JBGUHW010000219.1, read as the reverse complement.
GAACTATTGCCAGGATTGTAGCGGCGTGGAAGGGTTGACGATAATTCTCCTTGAGTGCCAAAAGGAATATTTCCTCCATATCTCAAGTTTTCGGCCATCCATTTCTGGTTGCCGATTATAATGGATTTATATTCGGTGTCATCACGTTCATCGATGAAAGTTCCGTAGGTATAGAACGAAACTGTATCGCTTCGGGATGTTCCAAGGCTGTCGGTAGCCTCTGCCACGAACCAGTATTGTGTTTCGGGCTGAAGGTCGTAGAAATGTGCGTAATAATAGCCTAAGTTGCTGTTGTATTCAATCTCTGCCTGCTCTGTCAGGTTGTTCCTGTCGGTGCCACAGAACATGTTTACTTCAAGTCCGTTTTCATCGTCTGACAATACATGTACATAAATTCCCATTGATGTTGTATCGCGGTATTGTGTGTATAAGATCAAGGCATCTGGCGGACCTACAGTCCTGAAATAGTTAACTTCACCGTACAAAGTTGTGTCGGCTGTAGTTGCAAAAGCAGTGAAGTAGTATCTCTTGCCTGGAACAAAACTTTCAGTTTCAGTTACATAGTAGAAAAATCTTCCATTGAATGTTTCATCATGTATTTCTTCGCTAAGATTCGTGCAAACTACCTTTGTCGAATCGGAAATATTAGGCTTCTTGCTGTATATGAAGCCGTATTCTTTGAGATATGATAAGCCGCTGGTATTCGAATCGAAATGACCTTCTATATCTAAAGAATCCGATTCAATAAAGGCAAAATCTGTGTTTACAGGCACTAATTTCGGCGATATTACTAGCACTATGAAAGTCTTTGTTTCACCCTCGTAGGTTGCGGTAAGTCTAACTTCCACATCGGGCTGTCCAAGTGTGGGTCGAGTAACTGTAGCATTTCCTCTCGATATTGAGATGTAATTAGGATTGCTTGATGCCCACGATACATTATGTCCCAATATTGTTGTTGGCAGGGTGAAGTTGCTCATTATGCTTGCCGACGTTTCGTCCTGTGCAAAATAGATAGGTATTCGTGCGGCTATTGTCCTGTTGTTTTCAGGGATTCCCGCAGGCATCGGGTAAAGTCCAGCAGTGTAGTTCCAGTTTGACGACAAGGTCGATTCGAGTTCTGAACCGAGCATTTCGGCAGTTGGCATTCCTGTAGCGCGCGAATTATACTTCAGCCTCAACGAGTCAACCCTCAAATCGCCGACTTGCTCGTCGAAGAAATCATCGGTTTCGGTAAGATTAGGATTTGAGTAATCGTCTACGGTTGTACCTACTGTTGGATATACGCAGTTGTAAAGGTTGTCTTCGCCATTTGTAGCAAAGAACTGTGGTACCGAGACATTATTGCTCATAGTTGCAATTCCATTGCCGAATATACCGCCGAGCTGCATAGAAATGTCGGTGAAAGAGCCATAGTTTGCACAGTTGCTGATTGTAAGATTAGCGAGCGGATTGTAGCCTACGATTCCACCCAGCGACACAAAGCCGCAACCTTTGTTTGTAGCATATATTTCTGCAATGTTCATACATTTGTCAACCACTACGTTTCCGTCAAGAACACTTGCAACAATACCACCGACCATTTCCTGGCCTATTATATTTCCAGCATTAAGGTTCGACGACAAGGTTGCTTCATATAACTGTCCGACAATACCGCCGGCATATACGCCGGTTATTACGGCATTGTTGGTACATCCCGACACCGAACCGCCTTCGATGTTGCCGACTATACCGCCTCCCCACAGATACGAATCAGCAGAAAGCTCCATCGACAAGTTGTTGGTGCAGTTCGTTATGGTGCTGTTTACCGAGTTGCCTGCGATTCCACCAAATTTTCCGCTGGATTGTGCCATAACTTTTACATTTTCATTTGCAACTTGCGTTGTGCAATTGGATATTACAGACGACTTTGCATTTATGCACAATGCACCGTAAATTGCCACATCGTATCTCACATCAAACGAAGCGGGAACTAGGACGTTAAGGCTATCGACAAAGGCATTTTCAAGGTCGTTGAATACGTTTGCCGCGCCAAGCTGCTGATTGTAGTGTATGGTGACCGTATGTCCTGCGCCATTGAAGTGTCCACCGAACTTGTTTACTACAACATTGTTGCAGTCGGCAAGGTCGATGTCGGCGGTAAGCTCGAAATAGATATCGTCGCCACAGTTGTAAATCTCGAATCCCTTGTAGGTCGATGTCGATTGGTTTTCTGACTGCTGCATAGCTTCTGCAAACATGTTCCATTCCTCGGCATTCTCGATGGTGAGCGGATTGTCGGTGGTGCCGTCGGTGTCGTTTGACTTTGTACGGAACGAAACAATGTCGCCAAAGACGGTCTTGTCGTCATATTTTGCAAATGCCCGGTAGCAGTAGTTTGTCTGTGGAGTAAGGTCGGCAATCTGCCATGTGAAAGTATTTTCGCCGTATGCCATGCCAAGCGTATCGAGAAGCTGGTTTTCGTTTTCACCGAATACAAATCCCACCTGTGTGATTTCAACTTCCCTGTCGATAACTATTTCGGCGCTCAGGGTTGCTGTGGTAGATGTATGCGGTGCCGAAAGCGTAGTAATCTCGAATGGCGGCAATTTCCTTACCATAACGTTATCGACTGCTGCCGGCGGATTGTTTCCTCCGCTTCCATCGTTTTTCCAGAAGAATGTAAGGTAGTACAAGCCCGGCTCGTCAATTTGCAACTTGCTAGAGTTGTGTTTCCAGCCCATCTGTTCCGACATTACTCCCGCGGTGCTAATGTCTATCCAGCCTGCTGGTGGAGTATTGTTGGTGCTATTCATGCCGTTGTCTGCACCGGCGGTCAGGTTATGCGAAAGTGAATCGGGGACTAGGAATGCCCTCAGAAGATCGTAGTTACCTTCACCTCTTACACGCCTGTCGAAATCGAACTGGTATTTGTCGGCAGCTGTTATGTTTATCCTGCGGTAGGCATAGATGTATGAAGTCTCTCTATTGTTGTACGAATAGTTTTCGCCACCATCGTCGGAAAGGTAAAGGGATTTTTCCCCGCCGTTGTTTACTGCATAACCTATATGCCACTTGTTTGTCTGTCTGCCGTTGTTCAGTACCCAGTTTGCATTTTCTTCAGCATCCTCGAAGTCGCAGTTGTATGGTTCGTAGTCTATATCCATAGCAGTCGGTTCCACTTTGTAAACAGGGCGGATGAGCAAAGGGAGAAATCTATCATTGAATTCAACGCTTAAATCCGGTACAGGATTAGAGCCCTCCACATAATTACCTAAATATACAAACAATCCACCTGCTAATGACGGATTGCTGGGGTATAGTGAACTAGACCAATATGTTGTTTCCATATTAGAAGGCAGGAATATGCTGTTGCCGTTGCTATTGCTTGTTACCATCAAACCTCCAATTCCGTTGATTGTGGCCAATGTAATGTCGCAATTATCAACAAGTTCCTGCATGTCTTCTACCGATGGCATAATCCATTCTTCGCCCCAGTTTACAGTTGCGGCATCGTCGGCGGCTTCAAGGGTTGTCAGAGAATCGGTAAAGCCATTGTCGCCGTATTCCGAGTCGTTGCAGTATTTGGTAAGCGTATTATATCCATCTCCTCCGTTACTATATATATATGTGCTCCAATCGTAGTCGTCCTTAGTGGTTGTTTCGCCCCAGGCAAATTCGCTACCAAAATCTTCTGGGTTTGTTGCGCCTATGTTCGTAGTAGCCCAGCGTGTGCCACTTGGCAGACCAAGGTCAACATAGTACTGCTCGCCCAACTCTCCAGTTGGAGTAGTAAATGATTTTATTTCGCCATAGCCGGTAGTGTCGCTGTTGGTTGCGTAGGCACGATAGTAGTAAGTTGTGCCGTTGGCAAGTCCTGTAAGCGATGCCGAAAAATCATTTGTTGCAGTTTCGCTATGTACCGTCTCGGTAAGATTTCCGCGGTTGGTACCATATATGAATCCTCGCTCAATAATATCAGAAGTACCTATGTTTAAGATGCTTCCGTACAAATTTGCCGTAGTGAGAGTTATATTGTCTGATGAGTTTGTTGTCACTGTAGGCGACTGACGGTAAATAGCGCGAACGGATAACCCGTTGTAACGGTTGTAGTTGTATATGTGGTAATCATCCGAATTGAATTTGAGATACCATGCGACGGACGGACACGCATGCCGCGAACTAGACCAGTAGTTGCCTACGGAACCGTCATCTTCTAAGGTACTATCGTAGCGACGTCCAACTGCGGGCAGGAAAATGAAATTGCCATTGCTACGACTTGTGAACAACATTCCATTTGTGCCATTCTGCGTAGCCCAAGTCCAATTGCAATTGTCAATAAGTTCCTGTATTTCCTCTTGTGTAGGCATACGCCAGTCTGCTCCCCAGTTGGCAGTGGCGGCGTCGTCGGTGGCTTCCAAGATTGTCAAATCGTCGGTAAAGCCGTTGTCACCATAGTCTGCTTCGTTGCAGTACTTGGTGAGTGTATGTTCGCTTCCATTGCAATAGCTGTAAGTATCCCAATTATAGTTTTCCTTGGCAGTGGTTTCTCCCCAAGCAAAGTAGTCACCTGAGCCTTCGGGATTTTCGGCACCTACATTCATGCTTGCCCACTTCGTGCCGCTTGGCAGTCCAAGGTCAACATAATCGTGTCCAGCATACGAACCATAGGTTTTGAACGACTTTATTTCTCCGTAGCCAGAGCTGTCGCTGTTGGTTGCGTAGGCACGGTAGTAGTAGATGGTATTTGGTGTAAGTCCAGTAATCGTAGCCGAAAAGTCATCGGTATCGTCGGCACTTTGCGTATTTTCGGTAAGGTTTTCCGCACTAGTGCCATACTCGAATCCACGCACCGTAATGTCAGATGCACCATGCAACACTATGCTACCTTGCAAGCTTGCCGAAGCGGAGCTTACATTTGAATGTGAAACCGTAGTAACAACAGGATTGATAATTCTTTCGATTAAAATGTTATCAATGCTAGCCGGTGGATTATCTCCTTGGTCATTATCGTTTACCCAGTAGAATGCAAGGTAGTATATTCCGGCTTCAAGGTTCAGAATTTTTGTGCTATGCCGCCAGCTCGATTGTCCGTTCATCAAACCGTTTTGGCTTGCATCTATCCACCCCGAAGGAGTATTGCTGCTAGAAATGCCATTGCTTTCGCAATTTGTTATGTTAGGATTGAGCATAAATGGTATGAAAAAGGCCCTTAAATAGTCGTAGGAACTTTCTCCTTTTGCCCTCCAGTCGAAGTCAAACTGATAATCTCCTGTTGCAGCTATCTCTATTTCGCGGTATGCGTAAGAGTATGACGTTAACGAATTGTTGTAGGCGTTGCTTACACCGTCGTTATTTGATATGTAAAGGCTATTTTCCCCTCCATTGTTAACAGCATTACCAATATGCCATTTGTTGGAGGAACAGTCGGTAAGTGTCCATTTTGCATTTTCCTCGTCGTACTCGAAACCGTTGGAATATGGCAATGGAGCCGGATAGTTGGGTGTTAAGAAACTCTTGCTTTTCCACAAGCTGTGGTCGGTATCGGAACAAACTGCCCGTACATATACATAATATTTTGTACCAACAGACAATCCTGTAAGCGAATACGAAGAATCGGTCAAACTTATCGGAGTGCTATTTTCGAGTGCATCTTCGTTGAGTATGGTTTCCGATAAAACTAGTTGCCAGCTATCAGTTGTACCAGACCAACTTATCGTTGCCGATTCGAGTGTAACGTCTGTTACGCTCAGATTCTTTATCTTATGGCATGTTGGACAATACATTGTATATGACACCGGTGAAGGAATCTCACCTGAACCAGATAATATTTCATCGTCATCAACATCAAATACATTATATGAAGTTTCGTAGGCAAAACTGCCATTAACCCATTCAAATCTTATTTCTCTGCCGTTGCAAATAGCAAGGCTTCCTGTTGCCGATGAGCCATTGTTTATTGTCCATGTTGCCAGCACCTCGTTTGTTGTCGCATCAAAGACCTTTATAGCATTGCCACTCCATCCGTCACCGTACCTGTCGAAAAGTTCGTAGTGTATTTCGCACATATCTTCGGGCACACATACTCTAGTAGCAAAAGTTGTTGTTGTCCAAATGCTTTTGCTGTCTTCTGAACATACGGCGCGTACATATACGTAATATGTGTGTGCATGTTCCAATCCAGTTGCAGAATACGATGGTGATGTTGTAGTTACAGGAACAGCGGCTGCGAGTTCGTCATCACTTAGTCCTATTTCCGAAACAATTACTTCCCAGCTTTCTGCGGATCCAGATTCAGTCCAGTTTATTGTTGCCGATTCTGTTGTAATGTCAGATACTGATAGATTGGCTATCATTCGGCAGGTAATTTTCATAATGTTTATGTTATCGATAGCTGCTGGTGGATTTGACCCGCCATATCCATCGTTTTTCCAGAAGAAAACAAGATAGTATGAATCTGCTTCGAGTTCCTTCTCAACAGCACAGTGCTGCCAATTAGAATAACCATTATACGATGACATGTTTCCCGCGGCTATCCAATCAGATGGTGCATTGTTATTGTTTTGCGACATACCATTGCTTTCACCTGCCGAAAAGTCGGGGTTGAGCGAAGTTTTGACAAGATAAGCCTTCATAAGGTCATAGCCGGATTCTCCTTGGGCATACCAGTCGAAGGAAATATAATATAAGCCATTTTCTTCGATATTTAGTTCACGGTAAGCATACACATAAGATGTAGAAGACATGTTGTAATTATTGCTTACGCCACCATCACTAGATATATAAAGACCTTTTTCCCCGCCGTTGCTTGCTGCCGTACCAATATACCATTGGTTGCTCTGATCTCCGTTGGCAAGTGTCCAGTTAGCGTTTTCGGTGTCATCCTCGAAGCCGCAGGAGTAAATTGCATTCTGCCCAAACGAAGTAAACGTAGTGAAAAACAATAATATAGCACAAAATGCTACTTTTGAAAATAATTTTTGGGATATATATTTCCCAAAATCCCTCTTATATAATTTCCTCATCTTAGAAAGATTTTGCGATTAAAAAACGGACAAATGTAATAAAATTTTGTAAATAAAGTATTTAAATATTAAAAAAATGGAAAATACAATGATTTTTAGAAATACAATTATTGTGTCTCAATCGGTGCAATGCATTGCACTTTCTTGATTCCTATGTACGGTCACGTTTTAAACATGACCCGACATAAAAACTGGCCTCAGCCCTAGAAGTCGAGGCTTAGCGAAAGATAGAACATCATCTTTTGGATTTCTCCGTTGTTTATTCCCCATGCCCAGTCGGCGCGTACGAAATATCCGAGCAGTTTGCTACGAATGCCCACTCCATAACCGGCAACGAGCGGATTGTTCTTGTTGTTAATGATTATTGTGACCGGGTATTGTTCGTGATAGTCGTTGTTGTATGCGTTGTTTCCTCCGTATGGGTTCAGTCCGCTCCATGCCATGCCTGCATCGAAGAAACCTATTATCTGGAAATTCTTTAGAAAATCGTTGTTTATTGGTTTACGGCTGAAATACGAAATTACAGGGAACCTGAGTTCCATATTGGCCACGGCGAAATTTGTGCCGTTGCGTATGTTTTGACTAAAACCGCGCAAGTTTGTTGCAACAGCCTGATACACATAGTTAATTTCTGGATCAATCTTAATGTTTGTATTGAACATTTGTTGCGATGGCACAACGTTTATCCAGTTGTCGATACCACCGAGATAGTATATCAGTTTAGCATTGCCGAACGATGCGCTTGTAGCTGCCCTGAATGCAAAAATCAGTGAACGGTGTATTGGTTGATAATAGCGGAAGTCGGCGCTAACAACTTCCATGTCGGTTCTTTTCTTGTCGAGCTGCATGAAGGCTTCGGCGAAAATCTTGAATCGGATGCCAGACAATATATTGGTTGCTAGTTCTTTGCTATTGTCGAATATGTATTCTGCCTTTATGCTTCCCCAGTAGTCGTATGCATCTTTCTTATCAAGCATATTTATGTCGGTTGAAAGGAATACATCCTTATTTTGGCGAATATTTGCTGTAAATTGCATCGCATCGACTTGCGAAAACGGATAGCGGAGTATATAGAATGCCTCGTGGGTGAATGTTTTGGTGTAGTTCATATCCAAGTCCGATGCGGCTTGTCTGTGCAGTACAAGCTTACGATTCAAGCGATGTCTCAGGTTCTCAATTGTAAGAAGATATTCATTGCCATCCATGCCTGGGTCGAAACGGAAACCTGCGCTTATGCGGTAATCTTCGAATAAATCGGCGGTTCCTACCTTGAATACCAAGTTGAATCCAGGATTGAAATAAAAAGCACTGCCTGTGAATTTTTGGTACGAGTTGAAAAGGTATCCGAAGTCGACTTGTGTCATTATGTAGTTGGTATAGAATGTAGTATGGTATTTTGCTGCACGAGCCGATTTCACTTCACTTTTTTCATCATCGTCTTTTTTCTTGCTAATTGTTTCAACGACTTCCGGATCGAAAGAGTAGTTGCTGATGTTTATTTCGCCTTCGTTACCTTCGGGATTGTCTGCAATTGTCTCAAAGTTGGTTTCGCTATTTTGTTGCTTTTGTGTTGTTTCAAACAATTTCCTGTTCAGCGTGCTACCCGATTCTTTGTTTGACATGTTGTTTTCCGACTTAAAAATCCTGAACTTTTTCTCATCGCGATAACTAATGCCAATGTTATTGGAAAACTTGTCGTATCCTGCATTCTGTATTCCGAATTTGTAGTTAGATAGTTGTGAGGTTGAGTATGTGTACGAATAGTGTGTAGTTGTGTCGATGAAGCTTATGGTAGAATCGAGTTTTGTTGTATAAAGGTTTTTGACTCCGTTTTTATCGGAAAGGAAGAAATAGTCGCCACCCAGTTTGAAAGGCATAGTTTCCGATATGTCGGGTGTTTCTGTAACTCTGTTTATGGATTTGTCGGCAACGTTATAAATGAAAATGTCTGTGTTTTCTTGTGTTGCTATGGTATTGTCTTTTTTTGAGCCAATTCTTTCCTCGTCCCTTTTCGAAGTGAAAACAATCTGTTTCGATTTGTTTACGTATAGAGGGTCGTAGTCGTCGGCTTCATCGTTTGTTATGTTTTCAATTATGTTGGTTGCAATGTTATAAATGAATATGTCCGACTGTCCATGGTTGAATCCTGCAATTACAATATTCTGTCCGTCAGCAGAATAGTCGAAGGAATTAATTTTTTCCATCGATGGCATCTGTATTTCTTTTTTCTCCTTGGTTTCGAACTGGTAAGTGGTGTAGTAAATTTCACCTTTCTTTTCAATCATAAATCCGAGCATTTGTCCCGACGGATGCCATCGTATTATAGGGTAAGTGTTGTCGATAATCTGGTCGAGCATGTGTTCGCGACGGAAAATTTTCTTTGTCTTTCCGTTGCCAAAGTCGTGTACTTTTATCCAGTATTTGCCGAATTTATTTTCGCTCCACGCTATCTTGTCTGAGTTTGAATTGTATTGTGCCTGTGCGTATGTCACGTTTTTACGGCTTCGTTTCAACACATCTTTTCCTTGTGGTTCGTCGGCAGTGTTGTTGAAGTCTTCGTACTGAGATTTGTAGTATTCTGTCCAATTTTCCTGAAGAGTTTTCATGTTTGCACCGAGCACATACATGAATGCACTTTCGACGCTCTTTGTAATCCTTGTCAGATAAACAATGTTGGAAATTACCTGAGGTCCGTATGTTCGTGCCACATAATTCCATATTGCGAATCCCATAATTTCTGCATCTATGCCGCTCAACTGGTTGATATTGTCGAATTTATTGGAAAGGAAATACACCTTGTTCAGGTTGTCGGCATCAGCATCCCAGTCGTGGGCGATGTACGATACAAGACCGCTTGTGTACCATTCGGGCATACCTATTAGGGTATTGTTTGCAATTTTGTTCTTTATGTTGGATCCGTATATTATGTCGTTAAGTATGATGTTTGCGATGGCGGAAACCACTTGTTCGTGGAATTTTTTCTTGTCGATTTCCGTATACACGAAAGCGATATTGTCAATCACCTTTAATGTTCCGCCAATGTTGTATTCGTCGGCATCTGTGTTGAGGCCTATATTGCTTTGCCTGAAGTCCGAAAGATTTTGGAATAGGACAAGTATCATGCGTTTTTCGAGCTTGTGGTCGAAAAAGTTTTCAAGTTGCGGAATCATTTCTGTTGCAATGCCATTTGCCATCTCGGCCATGTCGCTTCCGCCCGCATAAAAATATGTGTCGAATTTTGGGTATCTGTAGTAGTACCATTCAAAATCCTCGAACTGCACGCGATTCTTGCCGAATCTCATCTGGTGTCCGTTGTAGAATTGTGCATGGGCGGACATCATTGTAATGCCCGTCAAGACAAGCAGTAATATTTTTTTTACGCATTTCAATCAACTGCCATTTTGGGCGTGCAATTTACTAATAATTTGGCAACTTGTGGCTATTAAATAAAAAAACGTGGCTACAATGCTACCTATATTTTTGTGATAATCATATTCGTTTAGAACATCAGTCCTAGTTTAAGCGCAAGTATTCCAACCTTCTGCTTTCTCTGGTGTATATAATAAGACGGTGAAATGTATTCGGGTGAATATCTGGGTATTCTGTCCTTAATATTGTGATTACCACACATATAGTAGTGAACACCCAGGCAGAAATGTTCGCCAAGAAGTATGCCTCCTCCTGCTTCCCAGGCAAAAGCTATCGAGGGCTTGTATTTTGTCATGTTGTTAGAATATCCTTCCGGAGTTATGAGTAGCAGCCCCATGCCTGCAGCTCCTTCCATGTATATGCCGAATGTTTTACAGAAGTAGCATTTGTAGTCAAGCCCGATTAAAATCGGAAAGTTGATGTAATTGGGTTTTGTCTTGTTTCCGTAAAAGCTGCGCATGTCTTTGTTTAGCTGATTCCACATTGCCTCTATGTTAAAGATAAGTCCCATTCCGAAAGAGAACTTGTATCCAGTCTTGAATCCGAAACCTCCGCCAAATGTTGCATTTCCGCAGTTATCAAAACTATACACTGTAGAAGTGGTAGGTATTGTCGATGCCTTGGCAAAATCGCCTCTAGGCATAGTTCCTATAAAGTTAAGAGTGAAACTTCCGCCCGATTTGGGCAAATGGAATTGTGCATGGCAAATGTTTACCCCGAATATTATTGTTGCGATTATCACCGCAAACACCCTATCAAACTTCATTTTATTTTTTTTAATTCGCAAAACTAACGAATTTCCAGCAAAGCATCGTTGCTGATGTTGAGATTATATGAGTTGTGTGTTTTTGGAGTTATGTACACCGTTTATTTAGACAAAAGCTTTTTAAAGACCCATAAGTACAATGGCAACAATTGCTAATCCGCCGCCGATGAGGTTAAGTTTGCTTAACTTTTCTTTGAAAAATGCCATGCCAATAATGATTGAGAGCAGAATTGTCGAAGTGTTGCATATACCATACAGCGATGAGTTGGAAATAATTTTGCTATTCATAGCTTTTATGACAAAGTAAATAGAGCCGAAATTAAAGGAACCCAACAATATTCCAAACAGCCAGGTCTTGGCATTGAGGAATTTTCTAAATGTTCCACGCTTCACAGCTGCATATATTATTCCGCATAAAAAAGAAATGGCAAAGAGGGTGGCGGTAAATAGTGCCGCATCACTTGAGATGCTGAAGGTCTCACGCGAATATATCACAATAGAGTCGTTGGCTCCCATGCCAATGAAAATAAATGCAGGTAGTAGCAATTTCCAAATGTCTGTTTTTGTTTTTTTGTCAGAATGCTTGTATGTGCATAGGAATATTGAAGCAACTGCAAGTACTATTGCTATAATCTTTGTTGTCGCGACCTGTTCTCCATACATTATTATCGAAAAAAGCATTGGTACCACTAGCGACATTTTGCTAGCAACTGTTGTAATTACAATGCCTGTTTTGCGAGAAGAAATTCCTACAAGGAAAAAAGTAGCAATAAATAGGAAACCGAGGATTAGGCTTATAGGAAACCAGTTTGCCGAGATTATATGCTGAATGGGGAAATTGCCGAAAACCGAGAATCCCAGCACTGTGGCTGTAAGGTAGTTCACAATAATGCAATTAATCAAAGGAGCATCCTTTACATCAATTAGCTTGAATACTACAAATATTCCAATGTATGATATTATGCAGAGTATTATCCAGACCATAAAAAAATAGGGGGTAGTCCCCCCTAAATGGAATTTTGAGTATTGATATTACATTTTAAGTCTCTTTTCGATTTCTTCAAGGTCCTGTTTGAATGCCTTGTCGGTTTCGATGAGGTTGTTTACCGTCTTGCAGGCGTGAAGTACCGTTGCGTGGTCTTTGTTACCGATTGCGTTGCCGATTACGGCCAGCGAGCACTTTGTCATGTTCTTGGCAAAGTACATTGCAATTTGGCGGGCCTGAACGATTTCGCGCTTGCGGGTCTTGCTGCTGAGTACATCCACCGACATCGAGAAGTAGTTGCAAACAACCTTTTGTATGTAGTCGATAGATATTTCGCGCTGTGTATTCTTTACGAGCTTGTCGATCATGCCCTTGGCAAGTTCGAGAGTAATTTCCTTCTTGTTGAGCGTTGCTTGTGCAAGCAGAGAAATGAGAGTACCTTCGAGTTCGCGTACATTGTTTGTTACGTGCGAAGCAATGTATTCGAGGATTTCTTCTTTGATCTCTATACCATCCTTGTATGTCTTCCTTTTTAGGATCTTGATTCTAGTTTCGAAATCCGGTTCCTGCAGGTCGGCAGCCAATCCCCATTTGAATCTTGAAAGCAATCTTTCTTCCATTCCGTTCAAATCTACCGGAGCTTTGTCGGAAGTGAGAATCAGTTGTTTCTGATGTTGATGCAAATGGTTGAATATCTGGAAGAAAACTTCTTGTGTTCCTTGTTTTTCAGCAAAATACTGTACATCGTCGAGTATGAGCACGTCAATCATCTGGTAGAAATGGATGAAGTCGTTGCGGTTGTTGTCGCGTGTAGCCTGTATGTACTGAGTAAGGAATTTGTTTGCATCTACGTAAAGGACAACTTTTTCGGGGAAATTTTTCTTTACTTCGAGTCCGATTGCGTTTGCAAGGTGAGTCTTTCCAAGTCCCGAACCACCATAAATGAACAGCGGGTTGAAAGGTGTGCCAGCAGGATTTCCTGCAACAGCGAAACCGGCAGCGCGTGCCATACGGTTGCATTCACCTTCTACATAGTTGTCGAATGTATATTCAGGATTAAGGTGCGGATCGATCTGGATCTTCTTGAGACCAGGTATAATATATGGCGGGATATGTTCGCCAGCACCTTTGGGCTGAATCTTAGGTTCGTTGGGTACATTCTTGGAGCCGTCGTTGGATGGTATGCGGATAGTAGTCGGAAGGGTGCCGGCATTCTGGTTGCTCATTACTACTCTGTATTCGAGCTTTGCATCCGGACCAATGACTCTGTGCAGTGTCCTTGCCATCAAGTCGAGGCAATGTGCTTCAAGATACTCGTAAACGAATGGACTTTGAACCTGTATCGTAAGCAGACTTCCTTTGAGTTCGACTGGAACGATAGGTGCGAAAAAAGTGTTAAACACAGGTTTCGGAAGGTTCTCTTGAATAATGTTCAAGCATTTGGCCCAAGTTTCTTCGTAGTTCGTTGTCATTAGACTGTATCCTTATTCTTTTCGTTAAACAAAATATAATATGTTGCATCCACGATGAGGGATTGAGAAAAATTTCCTAAAAAATCATTTTTTCTAAAAAATTTTCCAAAACCAGACACTTTTCCAAGTTCAGAGTGTTTTCTGCAACTTGTTGTGTTTCTTAATTTTAGAGGGTCAAAAACCCAAATTCAAAATTCAATCCCCTGCATCATTTTTGCAGCCCATAAAAATACTCATATCTTTCTCTCCAACCAAACTTTTTTGCCGATTTTTTTGCCTTTTTTGCAGCTTTTTTTCAAGGGGGACATTATCAAAAATGTAAAGTTATCAACTTAAACCAATAATTAACAAAATAACATGTAATATGTTGATTGTAAAAATGTTATTGCTCGAATAATAAGGAGATAGTAACAATTAATTAGTTAATAATCGGCACATTACAAAAAAAATACTGCCAAAACATGCGTTATATCCAACGATTTGTGCAGAAAAAATGTCAAAAAATGCTAAATGTCATATATTCAAGCTGTTAAATTGCCATCAAATTACAGCCGCGAATATCGGCATTGTCGAAACGTCCTGAAATAGAGAAGGTACCGTCTTCGAAAACTTGACCGAGGTCCGATGTCTGGAGAAAACAGCACGAGAATATGTTTGCAAGGTCAACGACGTTTATTGCGCCTGTACCCGTCCGTTGAACCGACAGCGGATCGTGGGTTTCGCGCACCAGCACTTTCATTGTGTTGCTACACTGGTAAATGCCGTCGCCTTGCGAGTATGCTTGCGACAAGAGTTCGGTCATGCCGTATTCGGAATGGATTTTTTTCACGCCGAACGATTTAGTCAGTATTTCGTGCAGCTCGGAGCGTACGATTTCTTTTCTGCGGCCTTTCATGCCACCAGTTTCCATGACAATACCATTGTTTATCTTTACGTTGTATTTTTCGGCAAAGTCGAGTATGGCAAAACTGACACCTATAAGAATATACTTTTCTGATTTGTTCTCGAGTTGGCAAATACGCTCGTGCAGTTCCTGCTGGTTGTTAAGGAAGAATCCGCTCAGCTTGTGCTTCGATTGGCGAATCAGTTCATCAACCATATAAACGAGGCTCGAACCAGTCCTTTCAAGGTAGGCAGGAAGCAGCCCAAGTATGCAGAATTTTTCGGGAGAACCATAGAACTGGTTGAATCCAGATAAAAAGGCTTTTCTATATATGCTTGCATCGGCTACGTAGTGCGACGAAGGAATTGTCCCTGTCGTGCTGCTCGAAGTGAATACAACTTCAGCATCCATGTCGTCGCAAATAACCTTGTGTGATTTGAAGAACTCGACTGGCATAAAAGGTATGTCTTCGATGTAGTTTATCATTCCTACGTCGATGTTCAGCAGGTCGCAGTATCTGTGATATATCGGATTGTTCAGATATTGGAAACTAAAGGCCTGCATAGCAAGCCTTTCAAAATTATCGCGAATATCCGCTGAGTCAAGTTGAGCAATATATTTTTCAAGTTCAGGCGACATCCTGTGCTTGCTTATTTTTTCTTTCTTTTGAACGTCTTGAAATTTTCTTCGTAACTGATGAAGTATTTTTTCTTTCTGGGTAGCGAAGAAATGTCAACAGTGCTTGATGTTCCGCGCAATTTGGTGTTGCCAAATTCCTTGTCGACTATTATGTATTCGGTTGTTCCGGTAAATCTAATTTCTTTTACCTTTTTGTTTTGTACAATTTTTTTCAGTTCAACAACTTCCTTTTTTGGCGATTCTACAGAAATTTCGCGGCATCTTTGTGTGTCGTCATTGTTTATCTGATATATTTTAAACTTGTTTTCGCCTGGTAGACTTGTCATTGGAAGCATATATTGCTTTTCTTCTTTTCCTCCCTTTCCTATGACAGCTCCTATGCGCACCCACTTGTTTGCACGCAGATGGTCGATGTAGAAAGGCATCGGAGATGTTTCATCCTTGATTGTGAAGTAAAGGTTTGTGTTTCCGTTTTCCATTTCTATTTTTGCCGAAACCAGCTCGAAAGTTGATGCTGATGCAAAAGCTTTTCTATTTATTATTACAGGAATATCGGATTCGTCATATTTAATTATCATCGTGAACGAGTCTCCAGATTTAAGTCCGTTCTTTGAGAAGTCAACAACTACAAGACCTGTATTTATATTTGAGTCCACTTTTTTGCCGTTAAGTGTGATTCCTTGTATGCAGAATCCCGATTGTAATGCTGGATTTTTTATGTAGGCATTCTGTATATAATAAGTACCATTGAATTCAAGTTCTGCCGAAAACAAATTGCTTACTGAAACACAAACGATTAAGAGGGTTAAAAATCTTCTAATTACCTTTAAGTACATATTCATTTCAATTTAAAAAGTTATCAACAAAAATATGCTGTTTTTTTTTACCATGCAAATTTTTTTTCATCCCTTTTTTTGCAAATCAACAATATAGACAAAGGTTTTATTTGCTTGAAAATATGTCTTAATCTGTTAATAAAAAAAACGGCATCACATTTACTTATAATAAATGTAGAAGTAAATTTGTTGGTTTATAATTTCAAAGCAAAAATGAAGATTAGATTTCTTTTCGCACTAATTGCAATTGTCACAACGTTTTCTGCAGTGGCACAGGAATATACGCAAGAAAAAATCCTTTATAAGAATGGCAATACCAAGGAGGAGGGCACTATGTACCTTGGACTTCGGTTTGGTACCTGGAATTTTTATTCGCCAGATGGCAAACTTGCTGCTCAGACCGATTTCTACAAGGATATGCTTCACGGCGAGAACATTTCCTATTACGAAAATGGCAACAAGCATGAAGTATATAATTATCGCGCCAATAGCCGCCATGGAGCATGCGAAGAGTACTACGAAAACGGTAAACCGAAGCTTAAAGGTTTCTACAACAGCAATGTGCGCGACAGCATCTGGCAATTGTTTTACGACAATGGCAACCAGCAGTCGGAAATCGTATATGACGATGGTAAAATAGTAAGCATCAATAAGTTTTATACTCGCGATGGGAAGCAGACCGTTATAGGTGGAAATGGCTCTATGATTAACTACTACGATAGCGGAGCCAAGAATTCAGAAGGCAACATAAAAAATGGTGTTGAGGACGGAAAATGGGTGTACTATCATGAAAATGGCAAGAAAAAATCTGAAGGTACTTTTGTCTCGGGCGAACGGGTTGGCGAATGGAAGGAATGGTACGACAATGGTCAGCTGAAGATGGAAATCAATTATGAAAATGGCCTCAACACTTTCTGGACCCGTACTGGCACAAAGGAAATGGAAGGTGTGATGGTCAATGGCAAGCGCGACAAGACATGGACAAACTGGTACCGCTCGGGTAAGGTTCGTAGCATCAACAACTACAAGATGGATGTACGCGATGGCTTGCAGACCAAGTATTTCGAAAACGGACAGAAGGAATCGGAAATGACATACGTTGATGGCAAGCTCAATGGCGAAGCACACTTTTGGCTCGAAAACGGTCAGCCCGACATCGACGGCAACTTCAAGGACGACCTGCAGGAAGGCAAATGGACTTACTGGCGCAAGGACGGACAAAAAGGTAACGAAGGCAATTACTCTAAAGGCAAGATGGATGGTCGCTGGACTTACTGGTACTCAAACGGTCAGGTGTGGAAGGTGGTTGACTATACTGCTGGGTTACGTAGCGGCGCTTGGCTCATCTTCTTCGAGAACGGACAGAGATTTCGCGAAGGCCAGTACGAAAACGACGAGGAAACTGGTCTGTGGACCGAGTGGAACGAAGACGGCGTGATGGTTCTCCGAGGCAACTACAAGAACGGCATAATGGAAGGCAAGTGGGAGGCTTGGCACGACAACGGCAACAGGAAGTCGGTGGTGGAATACAGCAATGGTTTGCTATGCGGACGAAACGACTTCTGGTTCGAGAACGGAAAGCCTCAGTTCGAAGAGACGTACAAGATTACCGACTCGAAGACAGGCGAAGGCAAAACATCGGTACTTAATGGCAACTACAAAAACTACAATATCCGTGGCGTAGAGATGATTAGCGGAATCTACAGCATGGGCAAGCGCAATGGAAAGTTCACATATCGTAATGCCAATGGCGGTGTCATAAAGGTCGAGTACTACAAGAACGACAAGCCCGATGGCAAGTGGCAGGAGTTCTACGACTTCGGCGGACTTCAGACCGAAACTGAATACAAGAATGGCATGAAGGAAGGCAAGTTCACTCGCTACGATCAGCGTGGCAATATAACTTTCCAATCGAAGTTCCTTGGCAACCGTCAGGTTGAAATCATCGTCGACGATAATCCGAATCTGCCGCAGAACAAGCAGAAATCGCAACAGGCAAATCCGCAGAACACGAGAAGCGGAGGATACAGGTAGGGCTAACGCCCGTTTGACGGTTTAACTTCGTTGAGGGCTTCGCCGTTCTAGGTTTCTATGCCTGCGGCGTTTCTATGGCTGACGCCGTTTCTGAGTTTCTCAGTTTCTGTGGCTTCGCCGTTTCTAAGTTTCTCGTTTCTGAGTTTCTATGATTGACCATTATATTGATATTAGCAATTAGTTCTAGTTTGAACAAATTGATCAAATTGAAAGAAAGTCAGAAATTATCCACGTTCAAAACCGTGTTTAAGAAAATGTCGCAGATGCAGATGTGCAATTCCATCCTCGTCGCTGTACCTTACAAGCGGAGACATTGAAATTACATATTTGGGATAATTGTCGCGGATTGCCTTGAGATTGCCGAATTCACGCTGTCGCGTTTCTTCGTTAGCAATGAGATATGCGACCTGAACATATGCTCGTTCTCCATTAGGTTTTGAACAGACAAAATCAATTTCTCCTGCTTGCAACTGCCCTACATACACACTATATCCCATACGCACAAGTTGCTGATATACTATATTTTCAAGTATCTTTTCTATGTCGCTGTCGCGTGATCCTCCAATAATGGCGTTGCGTATTCCATTGTCCTCGAAGAAATATTTTTCGTTGCTTTCAAATATGCGCTTCCCGTGTAGGTCGTAACGATTAACTTTGTGCAGCAAGTAGGCTTCCGCAAGCATATCCAGATAGTTTATTATGACCGAAGGCGATATTGATTCTCCAACCGATTTCATATATTTGCTTATACTAGTGGCAGAAATTAACTTGCCTATGTTGTCAGCTATAAATTTTACTAATTTGTCAAGAAAATTTACATTTCGTATTTGGTTGCGCATTATAACGTCCTTTAGCAGGGTTGTGCTGTAAATATCTTTGAGATACTGAGGAGTATTGCTTGCATCAAGACCGATATTTACCAGCCCTGGCATTCCTCCATATTCGATATAGGTTGTCAGCGACTCGTCGTTGTCTGCTAACTGATGGAATTTAAGGAACTCGGAATAGTCAAGTGGCTGGACATAAATTTCCTTGTAACGTCCACCAATCAATGTGGTAAGTTCGCTACTTAGCATTTTTGCATTGCTTCCGGTAACAATGACTTCTGTATCTGGGCTGGAATAATAACTGCGCAACGAGCGTTCAAATCCGGCGATGTCCTGAACTTCGTCAATAAGTATAAAGTTTTTCTGCCCTTTTTGCAATTTACTATCAATGTATTCATTCAACTCCTTGTAGTTTGCAAGACATTCAAATTCATGTTTTTCCTTGTCGATATATATTACATTGCCTTCGTTCGACATCTTTTCGCCCAATTGCTTTAGCAGACAGCTCTTGCCGACACGTCGTTGACCAGTAAGCACAATAATAAGGTCTTTCCCCATCCATTTACGGATAAGATTCAAATACCGTTCTCTCCCAATTATTTCCATAAAAAATCATTGTTGTATCTGGGTGCAAAGATAAACAAAATTTGTTAAGTATAATTAATAAATATGCAAAAATCACATAATTTATTAAGTATAATTAATAAAACTAACATTGGTAATGTGTTTATGATGTATGGTTTATGAAACTAAATATCTCATATAATAGACTATTTGCGTATCAATACATTGCAAATATATGTGTTACTTCAAAAACTATCTTGAAAAATAAACCTTTCGCCCAATAATAGAAATTTGTATTTTTGCATCCGATTAAATAATAGTACGGTCACGCCACGACTCAACAATGTAAAAAACGCGCCATGGCGCGTTTCAACTAGAAACTTAAAAAATAACATAAAGAAAATGACACAGGAAGATTTATTCAAGAAAATCGTATCGCACTGCAAGGAGTACGGTTTCATATTCCAGTCGTCGGAACTTTACGACGGACTGAGCGCAGTTTACGACTACGGACAGAATGGCGTTGAACTCAAGAACAACATCAAGGAATACTGGTGGAAGGCAATGGTTCAGCTTAACGAGGAGGTTGTCGGACTCGACTCGGCAATTTTCATGCACCCGACAATATGGAAGGCTTCGGGACATGTTGATGCTTTCAACGATCCGCTAATCGACAACAAGGATTCGAAGAAGCGCTATCGTGCCGATGTCCTTATCGAAGACCATATCGAAAAGTTCAACGACAAGATAAACAAGGAAGTTGAGAAAGCCCGCAAGCGTTTCGGAGATGCTTTCAACGAGGAGCAATTCCGCAGCACCAACCAGCGCGTACTCGACTATCAGGCAAAGATGGACGCTGTAAAGGCTCGCTTCGTTAAGGCATTGGAAGACAATGACCTTGATGGAATCCGCCAGATAATCATCGATGAGGGTATTGTTTGCCCGATTTCGGGAACCAAGAACTGGACAGAAGTCCGTCAGTTCAACCTTATGTTCGACACCAAACTGGGTTCGGTTGCCGAAGGTGCTAACACCATCTATTTGCGTCCCGAAACGGCACAGGGTATTTTCGTCAACTACCTTAATGTACAGAAGACTGGCCGCATGAAGATTCCGTTCGGTATCGCACAGATAGGTAAGGCTTTCCGTAACGAGATTGTTGCTCGTCAGTTCATTTTCCGTATGCGCGAATTCGAACAGATGGAAATGCAGTATTTCGTAAAGCCGGGTACAGAACTCGACTGGTTCGAAAAGTGGCGTGAAAAACGCCTGAAATGGCACAAGGCTCTCGGTATGGGCGACAACAAGTACCGCTGGCACAAGCACGACAAGTTAGCTCACTACGCAAACGCAGCCTACGACATCGAGTTCGACTTCCCGTTTGGATTTAAGGAAATCGAAGGTATCCACTCGCGTACCAATTTCGACCTGTCGCAGCACCAGCAGTTCTCGGGCAAGAAAATCCAGTACTTCGACAATGAAGCCAACGAAGCCTACACTCCGTATGTTGTTGAAACTTCAATCGGTCTCGACCGTATGTTCTTGTCGGTTATCTCGTCGGCATACTGCGAAGAGCAGGTTGGCGACGAAACCCGCGTAGTGCTTCGTATTCCAGCACCGCTAGCTCCAGTAAAGGTTGCTGTATTGCCGTTGGTTAAGAAGGACGGTTTGCCAGAATTGGCCGAAAAGATAATGAACCGACTGAAACTCAACTTAAATTGCCAGTACGAGGAAAAGGATTCCATCGGAAAGCGTTATCGTCGTCAGGATGCAATCGGAACTCCGTTCTGCATTACCGTTGACCACCAGTCGGCAGAAGATGGAACCGTAACGCTTCGCCACCGCGACACCATGGAACAGGAACGCGTTTCAATCGACGATATTGAGCGCATTGTTACCGAAAAGTGCGACATCAAGAATTTGCTCAGACAATTGATGTAAAAGCCTAATAAATAGAAAAAATCCCTTTGGTTTTCCAAGGGGATTTTTTTGTTGGAAGAACTTATAAAACGAAAAGGCGGACAAAAATCCGCCTTTTCTTGGTATTTGATTACCTGATTTACTTTTCTATTACAACTCGTTCTGTCCAAACATTGTTGCCAGAGATTATTCTTACGAAGTAAACTCCAGAATTAACATTGCAGTCGAAAACGATTTCAGAGTTGCTATCTGCATTGACTTCACGAGTTTCAATTATCGAACCGTTTGCATTTACAATCTGGCAGGTTGCTTTGCCTTCAATTGTTCCAAGTCCAACAGTGAATATTCCGCTTGTCGGGTTAGGATAAACGGAGATACCTTCTGTAACTTCTTCGGCAATTGCAGTTGGAGCACCATCCTGAGTAACGCTGATTGTCTGCGAGCTTACGCCAGTTCCCGAAACGGTGATGGTTGCGGTACGTTGCTGAGTTGAAGTATTAGCAGCAGCAACAGCTGTGATGGTTCCGTTGTTTGAACCCGAAGCAGGACTTACTGTCAACCAGCTTTCCGATGATGTAGCAGTCCACGAAGTGTTGCTTGTAATGGTAACTGTCTTGCTTTCGCCATCAGCTATATAGTTCAGTGATGTCGGGTTAACAGAGAGGTTGTAGTCTACACTTGCAGCGGCCTGAGTAACCGAAATGGTGCGAGTTATACCGCCTCCCGAAACTGTGATAGTAGCAGTACGCTGTGAAGTTGTTGTATTAGCAGCAGCAACAGCTGTGATAGTTCCGTTGTTAGAACCCGATGCTGGGCTTACTGTCAACCAGCTTTCCGATGATGTAGCAGTCCACGAAGTGTTGCTTGTAACGGTAACAGTCTTGCTTTCGCCAGTAGCTGCATAGCTGAGTGATGTTGGGTTAACAGTGAGGTTGTAGCTTACACCCGCCTGAGTTACACTGATTGTCTGTGAACTTACGCCAGTACCTGAAACAGTGATAGTAGCAGTACGCTGTGAAGTTGTTGTGTTAGCAGCAGCAACAGCTGTGATAGTTCCGTTGTTAGAACCCGATGCAGGATTTATTGTCAACCAGTTTGCCGATGAGGTTGCAGTCCATGAAGTGTTGCTTGTAACGGTAACAGTCTTGCTTTCGCCAGCGGCTGCGTAGCTGAGCGATGATGGCGAAACGCTGAGATTGTATGAAGGTGTTGAACTTGGGCATATATGTGCCTGTATTGCAAACTTAGCTTCGTCAATGTCACTAAAGAAATTAGAAATCAATTTCCAGCCAGTATAACCAGAATATATTGAATTAATGTATGCAGTATTGTCAAGTCCGTTATTCTGGTTGTCGGCAATACAAACTACATTCGACATTGTGTTGGAATTTCCTTCTCCTACATTCGTGAAATCAACACTAATAAAGAATGGACCTGTAACATCTATAGGAGAGTTCAAAGTGTGTTCATATTCACCATAGTAACAAGTACCACCACCCTGCAATTGACCTTGTGTCAAAGCATTATTAATAGTAGATATTGTTACATTTGTTGAATATAATTCTGTTGTACTCGGTGCACCATTGTTAGCACTTAAAACTTTGATTGCAATTGAACCAGAAGTTGCAGTGTTTAGCATATCGGCAAAAGTAATCTTGTCAAGAGTGTAGTTTCCAGTAACATTTACCTTCTCTGCGATTACCTTGTAATAACTTGAAAAATAAAGATTAGAACCTATACCTGTTGTTCTTGTTGAGTCGTCTGCCAAAATGTTTTCGTTGTAAAGAACGCATTCACCAGCAGCGGCTTGAGTTACGCTGACCGTCTGCGAACTTACGCCACTTGCAGAAACCGTTATTGTAGCAGTACGCTGTGAAGTTGTTGTATTAGCAGCAGCAACAGCGGTGATAGTTCCGTTGTTAGAACCCGATGCCGGGCTAATTGTCAGCCAGCTTGCCGATGAGGTTGCTGTCCATGATGTGTTGCTTGTAACGGTAACAGTTTTGCTTTCACCATCTGCAATATAGTTGAGCGATGACGGAGAAACCGAAAGAGTAGTGGCTGGAGTTGAACTTGGGCATATATGTGCCTGTATTGCAAACTTCGCTTCGTCAATACCACTAAAGAAATTAGAAATCAATTTCCATCCAGAAAAACCGGAATATATTGAATTAATGTATGCAGTGTTGTCAAGTCCGTTATTCTGGTTGTCGGCAATACAAACTACATTCGACATTGTGTTGGAATTTCCTGCTCCTACATTAGTGAAATCAACACTAATAAAGAATGGACCTGTAACATTTATAGGAGAGTTTAATGTGTGTTCGTATTCACCATAGTAGCAAGTACCACCACTCTGCAATTGACCTTGTGTCAAAGCATTATTAATAGTAGATACTGTTACATTTGCTGAATATAATTCTGTTGTACTTGGTGCACCATTGTTAGCACTTAAAACTTTGATTGCAATTGAACCAGAAGTTGCAGTGTTTAACATATCAGCAAAAGTAATCTTGTCAAGGGTGTAGTTTCCAGTAACATTTACCTTCTCGGCAATTACCTTGTAATAAGTTGAAAAATAAAGATTAGAACCTATACCACTTGTTGCTGTAGAGTCGTCTTCCAAAATGTCTTCGTTGTAAATTACACATAGGTCGCTGTCGTCGCTTTGTGTTACTGTTACGGTTGCTGTTGATGAGCCATGAGAGATGGTAACAGTTGCAGTACGAGGCGAGCCTGTTTCGTTGGCTGAATTTGCGGTAACGGTCATTGTTGTTGTTGCTCCGCTACCACTGCCTGTTGCAGGAGAAATGCTCAGCCACGATTGGTTGGATGATGCTGTCCATGATGATGAAGCTGTTCCTGCACGAACAGAAACAGTTTCACTACCGCCAGCGCTTGGCAATGTTAAGCTTGTTGGATTTACTATCAATGAATTTGAATACGACTGAGCACATTGTACTGCAGCGTATGCGTTGATATATACATTGTTGTCGATTGTGTTCGAACCGCTTGCCAATGCTGTACCAGTCGAAATAAGGCATTCCTTTGCTTGTGCAGGTGTGATGTTGGGGTAAGCAGAAGCCATAAGACCGCAAAGACCAGCTGTGATAGGAGTTGCCATTGATGTTCCCTGCATACCGTCGTAGTATTGTCCGTTTACTAAGTTAAGTCCGAAAATGCGAAGCATTTGCGATGTACAATATGTTGTACTCAGGATATTTGGCATATATTCCTGATTGCCGTACATAACAAAACCACCAGGAGCAGCAACATCGGCACGACCATTTCCATACTGAGAGAAACTCGAAAGTTTACCGTTGTTATTTACCGAAGCAACACCAATTACTGTGGAATAACCAGCCGGGTAATTGATGCTGTTATCCGAATCACCTTCGTTACCAGCTGCAGCCACTAGGATTACACCATTATTGTAATATGTCTGGAAAGCAGTGCGCTCTGATGTGGATTGCTGCGTGCTACCATACGACATGCTCACAACCTTTGCACCTTGTTCAACAGCCCATCTTACACCATTCATACAGTAGTACATTTGGTCTTGGTTATTTGCAGTACGCACACCCAAAAGAGTAACGCCACCACCTATAGAACTAATACCAACACCATTGTTGTTGATTGCACCTACAAGACCTGCACAATGCGTTCCGTGCGACCAGTCGTATGCAGGACAATTATCATTAGTATATAGGTCGTCTTCAGAACAAGTTGTTGACTGCGAAACAGATGAAGGCGGTGCTGAATTACCTACACTTGCAGTTCCATTTGCAAACGAACACTGGTTCGTGGAAGCAATCTGAAGGTCGGGATGGTTACCCCATACAGCATTGTCAACGATTGCGACTTTAATGTTTGACGAGCCTTGCTGTAAGCCCCAAGCTTGTGGTGCATTTATCATCTCAAGATGCCACTTGAAATTGTATTGGATTCCCGACAGAGTTGTAGATGTGTAGTACGGGTCGTTGTAGGTTACCTTGCGAGTGCAGTATGGCACCATTTCGGCGTACTCAACATCCTCAAGCAGTTCGAGTTCCTTGATGAACAATGCAATGTTTTGTGCATCAGTAAATTCCAAACGAATGATTCTTTCCAGTTTCGGGTCGTTGAATGCATATAGAGGTCTAGTGATAAGAGTAACTCCATAGCGTTCAAACATTTCTGTAAATTCTGCTGGCATCTGGTTGAAATCAATCGAGGTGTTTTCGTTCACCTTGATTTTGAAATTGTAGTCATCGTTGAACTTGAAGTACAGATGACCGTCGATGTAGCCAGGATTAATTGTCTGGGCGTTAAGTATCCCAAACAGGCTCAACATTAAAATTGAGACCAGTAGTAAAAGTCTTTTCATCATCTAACAAATTTCTTTAAGGGCTTCATTATTAATAATTTGTAGCCTCCGCGAAGTCCTTTTACGGAAGACTGCAATGACAAATGGCAAAGATAAACAAATTTTCGATTGACGATTTTTGATTGAGGATTTTTTTTGCGGATGAATAAAAAAAGGTGGATTCCAAAAAATCCACCTTATAATAACAATCGAATAACTTCTTTATTATCTGTTAATTACAATAGATTCTGTCCATACTCTGTCATTGAAAATTACCCTTACGAAGTAAACGCCAGGGGCAACATTGCAGTCGAAAACAACTTCCGAACCATCGGTTACATTTAATTCCCTTGTCTCGATAACCGAGCCACTTGCATTTACAATCTGGCATGTAACATCACCAGTAATCGAGCCGAACGCAACCTTGAACATTCCGCTTGTCGGGTTAGGATAAACGGAGATAGAACCTAATTCTATTGCATCTACCGACATTTCATAAATGAAGTTAGCCACAATGTATCTGTCTCTGGTTACTTCGAATGAATATTCAGCTTCCGTTGACAATTCTTCACCAGCTTCTGTCCAGTTTACGAAGCGATAATTTTCGTTTACTGTTGCAATGATAGTTGCTGTTTCTCCGAAATCGTATTCTCCATCACCTTCCACTGTTCCGCCATCCAAATGATTCTTTGTTATATAAACAGTATATCTGTCTTTTTGGAAGTTGGCAACAAGATTGCGGTTTTCTCTTGCAGTAAACGTATACTCTGCATTTGTTGAAACAATTGCTTCGTTTTCAGTCCAGTTTACAAAGTGATAACCGGTGCGTGCAGATGCCGAAAGAGAAACGGTCTCACCTTCACGGTAAACACCAGCGCCTTCTATTGTACCGCCATCTGTTGGATTTGCAGTAGCTGTGATGGTATAGACGGTTGGTTCATTGTAAATGAAATTAGCAACAAGGTTTCTATTGGCAGTTACTGTAAACGAATATTCTGCATTTGTTGAAACAACTTCGTCGTTTTCGGTCCAATTAGTAAAGTTGTAATTTTCATTGGCCGTTGCCCTAAGTGTAGCTGTCTGACCATAGGTATATTCGTCGGCACCTTCCACAGTACCGCCTTCTGTTGGATTTGCACTTGCTGTAATTGTATATGTGCCAATGCCGAAGTTTGCAACAAGCCTCCTGTTGGCGGTTACCATAAACGAATATTCTGCATCTATCGAAACTACTTCATTATCTTCAGTCCAGTTGACAAACTCGTAACCAGTATTTGCTGTTGCCCTTAAGATCGCAGTTTGTCCGTATGTATAGTTGCCATCACCTTCCACATCACCACCAGCAACTGGATTTGCACTTGCTATGATTGTGTAGGTATTTATTTCGAAGTTGGCGACTAAAGTTCTATCGGATATAGCTGTAAACTGATAGCTTGGATTCGTATAGACAACCGAACCGTTTTCTGTCCAGTTGACAAATGTATAACCTTCATTTGCGGTAGCGATGAGATATACAGTCTGACCTGGCACATAATCGCCAGCTCCCTCTATTGTACCGCCTTCTGTCGGGGTTGCACTTGCCGTAATTGTATAGGTAGTTGCTCCAAAGTTGGCAACCAAGGTTCTGTTGGATGTTACTGTAAATGAATATTCTGCATCGCTAGAAACTACAAATCCATTTTCTGTCCAGTTGGCAAATATGTAACCATCATTTGCCGTTGCGGTGAGCGTTATGTTCTGTCCGTATGCATAATTGCCAGTGCCTGTTATTGTTCCGCCATCAGCGGGATTAGCACTTGCATTAATTGTATATGTAACAGCATCGAAGTTAGCAACTAAAGCCCTGTCGGCTGTTGCTTCAAACATATAACTTGCCGTATTCGAAACAACCGTGCCATTTTCTGTCCAGTTTACAAATTCGTAACCAGCATTTGCAGTTGCCCTCAGTGTTACCATCTGACCATGTGTATATTCGCCTGCACCAGTCATTGTTCCGCCATCAGCAGGATTAGCACTAGCAGTAATTGTGTAGGTGTTGAGCTCAAAGTTAGCAACCAAAGTTCTGCTGGCTGTTACTGTGAACGAGTATTCTGCATTAGTAGAAACAACCGTACCGTTTTCTGTCCAGTTGGTAAATGTGTAGCCTGTGTTTGCGGTTGCGGTGAGGACTGCCTGTGCATCTGCTTCATAAACACCAGTTCCCGCAATAGTTCCGCCTTCTCTTGGATTTGCGGTTGCTGCGATTATGTATCGTGTAGCTTCGTTTTGTACAAAGTATGCTATAAATTCAGCATTGGCATCAACCATATAAGTTCTTTGCGCTGTAGTTAAACCATCATTCCACTGAACAAAATGGTATCCTTCATTTGCGGTTGCTGTAATAACAAGGTTGGTTCCGTAGTTGTAAACACCATTCTGCGACGGAATATCAATCGTAATTGTTCCTCCTTCGGTCGGGTCGGCAACTGCTGTAACGGTGTAGGTGTTGATTTCAAAATTTGCAACCAAGGTTCTGTCGGCAGTAGCTGTGAACGAGTACTGTGCATCTGTCGAAACAACAGCATTTCCTTCTGTCCAGTTTGTAAATGTGTAGCCGGTGTTTGCGGTAGCTCTAAGGGTTACTGTTTCTCCGTGGCTATATTCGTTAGCACCTTCGATTGTTCCTCCTTCAGTTGGGTTTGCAATTGCAGTAACGGTGTAGGTGTTAATCTGGAAGTTGGCAACCAAAGTTCTGTCGGCAGTAGCTGTGAACGAGTATTGTGCATTATTCGAGACAACAGCATTTCCTTCTGTCCAGTTTGTAAATGTGTAGCCGGTGTTTGCGGTAGCTCTAAGAGTTACAGTTTCCCCGTGGCTATATTCGTCAGCACCTTCGATTGTTCCTCCTTCTGTTGGGTTTGCAATTGCAGTAATACTATAAGTATTGATTTGGAAGTTGGCAACCAAAGTTCTGTCGGCGGTAGCTGTGAACGAGTATTGTGCATTAGTCGAAACAACAGCATTTCCTTCTGTCCAGTTTGTGAATGTGTAGCCAACGTTTGCAGTTGCTCTAAGAGTTACAGTTTCCCCGTGGCTATATTCATCAGCACCTTCGATTGTTCCGCCTTCTGTTGGATTTGCATTTGCCGAAATAGTGTAGGAAATTGCTTCAAAGTTAGCAACCAGTGTCCTGTCGGCTTCTGCTGTAAACGAGTAATCGGCGTTAGTAGAAACTACAGAACCATTCTCAGTCCAATTGGTGAAATTGTATCCAGTATTTGCGATAGCACTTAGATTTACTTCCTGTCCAGAAGCATAGCTTCCTGAGCCTGTTACTGTTCCGCCTGCGACTGGACTAGCACTAGCTGTAATTGTGTAGGTAATTGTTGCAAAGTTTGCAACTAATGTTCTGTCGGTGGTTGCAGTAAACGAATAAGTTGCATTTGTGGAAACAATCGAGCCGTTTTCTGTCCAGTTTACAAATGAGTAATCAGTATTTGCTGTAGCAATTAATGTAACTGTTTGACCGTGAGTGTAATCGCCGGCACCAGAAACTGTTCCGTACTCAGTTGGGTTTGCACTAGCTGTAATTGTATAGGTGTTAATCTGGAAGTTTGCAACTAAAGTTCTGCTTGCCGTTGCTGTAAACGAATATTCAGCATCGGTAGAAACTTCAGTACCGTTCTCTGTCCAGTTTACAAATGTGTAACCAGTGTTTGCAACTGCATTAAGAGTAACATTCTGTCCGTAGGTATAGTTGCCAGCACCAGTTATTGTACCACCATCAACAGGATTTGCATTTGCCGAAATAGTGTAGGAAATTGCTTCAAAGTTAGCAACCAAAGTTCTGTCGGCTTCTGCTGTAAACGAATATTCGGCGTCTGTTGAAACAACCGAACCGCTCTCTGTCCAGTTTACAAAGTTGTAACCAGTATTTGCAACAGCCGAAAGAGTAACAGTCTGTCCGTGAGTGTAATCGCCTGCGCCGTTAACCGTTCCACCAGCCGCTGGATTTGCATTTGCCGTAATAGTATAGGTGTTAATCTGGAAGTTGGCAACTAGGTTGCGGTTGCTGTTTGCGGTAAACGAGTATTCGGCATTTGTCGAAACTTCAGTTCCGTTTTCTGTCCAGTTTACAAAGTTGTAACCGGTGTTTGCAACTGCATTAAGAGTAACATTCTGTCCGTAGGTATAATCACCAGCACCATTGATTGTTCCACCTTCTACCGGGCTTGCACTTGCTGAGATTGTGTATGAAATTGCTTCAAAGTTTGCAACCAGTGTTCTGTTGGCAGTTGCGGTAAACGAGTATGTTGCATTTGTAGAAACTTCAGTTCCGTTTTCTGTCCAGTTTACAAAATTGTAACCAGTACTTGCTATTGCCGTGAGTGTAACAGTCTGTCCGTGAGTGTAATCGCCTGCGCCATTAACTGTTCCACCAGCAACTGGATTTGCACTAGCCGAAATTGTGTAGGTGTTCAACTGGAAGTTTGCAATAAGATTGCGATTTCCGCTTACGGTAAACGAATAAGTTGCATCGGAAGAAACGACTGCATTTCCATCTGTCCAGTTTACAAAGTGATAACCTGTGTTTGCTGTTGCTGTGAGCGTAGCGGTCTGTCCGTAGGTATAACTACCGGCACCAGTGACAGTTCCTCCTTCTGTCGGGTTAGCATTTGCTGTGATCGTGTATGAAATT
>JBGUHW010000218.1:0-61627 GCA_045112395.1 Bacteroidales bacterium | reverse complement strand
TATCGGAAAGCCTAGGACTTGCAAATGTGGAAGCCATGAAGATTCGTGCCGAACTATTGCCGCCAAAGTACGATTGCATAGTTAGCCGTGCCGTCACTGCCTTCCCCGATTTCGTAAAAATGACACGCAATGTGCTGAATCCAAAGTCTACAGAGCATTCGATTATCTATCTCAAGGGCGGTGATTTCGACAATGAGTTGAAAGGTATGAAAAACTATTCTGTTACGAATATTTCCGACTTTTTTGATGAGGAATTCTTTGAGACAAAAAAGATTATTTACCTGAATTTGTAATCGTTTCCTTTCTCCTTTTTGTCATCTTGAACTTGTTTCAAGATCTGAAAAAGGAGACCTTGTGTGTTCATTAATCAACAACTAGAAATTAATGTTCTTATTTAAATCCTTGGTTTTTAGTGGTTTATTTGATTTTTATTATTAAATCAAAAAAAATGCTTTGATTTCAAAAAAATGTAGTACTTTTGCAATCCCAAAAGGCATACCGAATGCCCGGGTGGCGGAATCGGTAGACGCGCTGGTCTCAAACACCAGTTCCTTCACTGGAGTGCCGGTTCGACCCCGGCCCCGGGTACAAAAAGAGATTGCAACAGCAGTCTCTTTTTTTGTTACACGCTCCAATTTTTTTCTATCGAAAAATGCTGATGTCTCTTTGCTTATTTGGCGCATATACATAACTTTGCAAAAAAAAGTAATATGAAGAGACTTGCCTTAATTTTAGCGATAATACCATTCTGTCTGCATTCGTTCTCGCAGGTAGAAACTAAGTTGCAGAAAGCCGATGCACTTGCTAATGCTTGCCTTTCAAGCAATGCCGACATATATGCCGAATGCCTTGGCGAAGCCAACGAAATGTATTTTTCGGCATATAATGAATTTGTTTCGAAAGCCATGTCGGCAGCAGAAATTGGCGAACTGCCATACGCACGCATGATGTTTCATGTGGGATATTACAGACAGCTGAACTTTTATTTTAAAGAGGGCATCCCTTACTACGACACGGCAATGACTTTGTATGCAAAAGCAGACAAACTCGACAACAACGATGTATGGCGCTGCTTCGAAATGCTTGATGTGTTGAAAGCGTACTATTCATACGATCTGGTAGACTATGAAAAAAACTTGCGGTATGCTTTGCTGAATGCCGATTTCACGAAGAAATATCTCAAAAAGCAGTATTACGAACTTTCTTCTGCTATGGAGGAAGTTGCTTTCGCATATATGAACATAAACGAATACGATAAGGCAGAAGAAGCTATAAATGAAGCATTAAAAGCCGAAGAAAAAGCAGGAGGCAAAGATTCGGAACATTATTTCAGCCTTGAACAATACAAGGATCTTATTGTATCAGAAAAGGAGTATCCAATTGCAACGTATACAATGACTGCCTATCTGCCGATAGAGAATCCAGCCAACCGCCGTGATTCGCTTTACAACATGCTTCTAGAGGTCAGATTCGATGTCGATGAAGCTATGCCGTTGTTCGAGGAATTGCAAGGCTCGTTCGAAAAAGACGGAATGAAAAACTCTGATGACAGCCTACTTTATGCCAAGTCGTTATATCATATAGCAATACGTTGCTGGGATGCATCACAAAGCAGTGAAGACGATGAAACCACAGCACTTATGGCAGCTCGTGCTATCCGCTACATGAAGCAGGCAGACGAACTATATGCTTCTTCCAAAGATGCAATCTCCGATATTCACGCCAACATATTGTATGAACTAGCTATATTTTATAACAATGGGCGAAACGACAGGGAAACTGCAATAAAATATGCCGAAGCATCATTCGAAATTTTCACGAAACTTCCATTCAACGAATATAATTTATCAAGTTGTACGAACATAATGGATGCGCTTGACAGTTATTATTGCGGTGACGAAATGCGCGACTGCGAAAAGGCTATCCGCTACAACGAACAGATGGTGGAAATATGTCGCAACGCCGAAAACGACTGGTACATTTATGCGCTGATTCGAACTGGAAACAATTACTTCAAAATAAGAAACTATAACAAGGCTCTTGAATACTATATGCAAGCCTACGAAAACAACGACAACCCCAACGGTGGCGATGCTGAGATTCTACTGAAACTTGCCGACACATACAAGAACCTTGGAGACAGCAAATCGGAAGAAAAATACCGCAAGATGTACGAGGATGCTCTTGCTAACGAAATGCCAATTGATGATGACTATTACATTCCAACTTCCTATATGTCAATTGCCGACTTCCTGACGGTAGCTGTTGACGATGACGAGGTTGAATTGTTTTACGATGGCTCTTTCCGTCCTACCAAGGGAACACATTGCGATTCGTTGCGCTACGATGCCGTGTGTGCCATTATGAAACGCAGTTCGACAAATCCGAGCGAGCGCATAAACAGTACTCGTTCGATAATGATTGCCTTCGAGGATTATTTTGCAAAGGGAAATGCCACCCATACCGACAGCATCTACTATGCTTATTCGCTTTACAATGTAGGAAAGTACATTAGCGATGCATCCAAAGGCTTCAAGGGTATGCAAATGTTGTTGAAAGCAAAGGAAATGTTCGAAGCCTTGTCTCTTACAAATACAAGAAACTATGCCAACACGCTTTACGAACTAGCCTTAGTGAAAGACGAATCCGTTGAGTATTACATAGATGCGTATGGTGTGTATAAAACATTGCCAACCAATATCTTCATCAATAATCGTTGCATGAAAATCTTTGGTGAACTGTTGGATTATGGAGAAAAAAGCTACAATAACGAGTTCTCTCTCAAAATCTTCGAAGAATTAGAATCGTATCTCGAACAGCATCCCGATTATATAGAGAAGGAAGAACTGGAAACCTTAAAAATACAAATCACCATACGAAAAGCAGAATTATATTATAAACTTTTCAAATACGATTCATCTATACTTTGCTACAAGAATGCCATTTCGCTGATGGACAATGCGGGAATGAAAAAAACATATACTTATTGCGAAACTATCCACAAGCTTGCAGATATTAGTCGCTGGAACCACAACTACGACGATGCCAAGAAATACGCCAAGCAGTACGAAAAACTGTCGAAGAAATTCAAGAAGGAAGAAATCGATGAGGGCGAATTTTGGGCTGGCGATGATGACGGCACAGATATTTATGGCATGGAGGAGCAGAG
This sequence comes from Bacteroidales bacterium, assembly GCA_045112395.1. Lineage (GTDB taxonomy): Bacteria > Bacteroidota > Bacteroidia > Bacteroidales > ML635J-15 > Bact-19. Next base: position 58,458 of record JBGUHW010000218.1, on the reverse strand, counting down.
CGAACTGGAGCAATTGTACCAACACCTATATATGTTAAACACTAGCGTAAGATCTAACAATGTCAACGATTGCAGACCGTATGCTATTGAAACTTTTGTAAAGATAAAGGATCTGTTTGCGCGTGATGGCTTCAATACAAGTAACGACAGTATATTTTACGAGTATTCGTTGCTACACATGGGCTATATCGAATATATAGCCGAAAAATACGATTCCACTTTGGGTTACATGTCGGAACTTGATAGGTTCCTGCCACAAAGCAATAGCATTTCGGGTAATGGATATGCAGAAATACATTATTATTACTTGCTTTACAAGGCTCTTGCGTTAGTAGGAAAGGAAGAAAAACGGGAAGCGCTGAAAAATTTTGACCTTATACTGGATTATTACAAACTTTTGGAATCCAGAAACGAATATTATGCGATTGATTATACAATGATGCTTTATGGTGCTTATTTATATGCTACGCTTCACGACTACGACAAGGCATTTGGGTATTACGAATATTTGATGTCGCAATTCGATGAAAATGAGATAAGCGATAATTATTTCGCCACGAAATATGCAATGGCATCCACCTACGCCGAAATGGGTGAATATGTTTCGGTAATCGGTTGCCTTGAACCCGAATTCAAGCGCTTTGAATATACTTATGTTGATAGCGATGTTTGTGCTGGAATATGCAACTTGCTTGGCAATGCGTATGTGGCCGTTGGAAATTACGACCGCGCATACAAGTGCTACATTTTGGCGCAGGAGTCGATAAGAGTTTATCAGGGAGCTGATACCAAAGCAGAAGTTCAGACGCTCAACAATCTTGGAAATTTCTGCAAGAAGTCAGGAAAACACAGGGAAGCAATCGACTATTTCGATGATGCTCTTGAAATGTTGGATAGAATACATAGCAACGACCCAGCCCAATATGCTATGCTATACGAAAACAAAGGCACTTCATATACTATGCTTGGGATGTACGATGAAGCAATGTCGCTTTTTGAGAAATGCCTTGCGATAAATCAGGAAACATACGGAGAAAACAGTTCGAATTATGCTACAACCCTTTGCAATATCGCACTGGCATACAAGGCAAAAGGAGAATATGACAAGGCTTTGAATAATTACAGTGATGCTCTAGCCATTTTCCATAGTATCTACGATGACAAGCATCCGACTTATGCCGGAACTCTCAATGGCATAGGCGATGTATATTTTGCGATGGGCGACTACAACAAGGCTGCAGAAAGCTTCTCCGAAGCAATGGAGATAAACAGGAAGCATCTCGCAAACGACTTTTCGTTCCTTACATCTGCCGAACGCGAAATGTACTGGGAGAAAAACAAGGATATGAGTCAGCATATACTTCGTTGCGGAAGCAAATTGTCGAATAATGGTGTGATTTCGAGCGGAGCCTACAATGCCGAGTTGATTACCAAGGGCTTGTTGCTGACATCCGATATCGAGTTTACACGTTCTGTTTACGAAAGTGGCGATTCTGCTCTTATTTCCGACTATGCGGAACTTATTTCCATGAAGGACAAGCTGGGTAAAGCTTACGAAATGCCTGTTGAGGACAGATACATCGACTGCCGCAAACTTAAGGAGGAAATAAACGCCGCAGAGCGTGACCTTGTTGCTAGGGTCGAGAAATATGGAGGCTTCAATGCATCAATCGGACTTACATGGAAAGATGTGCAGTCGGCAATGCGCAAGGGCGATGTGGCTGTCGAATTTACAAGATTTGAGGTCGATTCCTCCGAGACCCGCTACGCTGCACTTTTGGTTAACAAGTTTATGAAATCGCCGATGTTTGTTCCGCTTTGTTCCGAAAAGGACTTGCAAAGACTTTTGCGCACAGGCGTTATGCCCGAAAAGCCATCAGATGACCGCGGTGCAACCGTTTTGCGCGACAGACGCATGGGCGTATATACATCCACCGACTTGTACAATGCAATTTGGAAGCCTTTGGAAAAATATTTCACGCCAAACGCACGCATATATTTCGCACCGACAGGCTTACTGCATCAAGTAGCGATAGAGTATGCAATGGTTAATTCCACAAAGTCAATTTCGGACATCTACGAAATTTACCGCGTATCATCCACTCGTTTTCTTGCTATGGACTATTCGCCGCGTCCATTTGACGAGGCCGTGCTGTATGGTGGCATAAGCTACGATTCCGATCCTGCATCCATGAAGCGAGAAAGCGAACGCTTTGGAACGAGATCCGCATCCTATAATTCATTTGCCGACATCAGTAGGGATGAGGAAAGGACTAGTTTGAGCTATTTGCCAGGCACCAAAACCGAGGTGGAAACCATTAATGCCAAACTGAAAGCAGGAAAAATCAAGGTTGACATGCATATAGGCGAGGCTGCCAACGAAGAATCGTTCAAGAACTTGTCGGGAAAGAATGTGTCGCTTTTGCATATTGCCACACACGGATTCTTTATGCCTGCCGATACTATTCTCAATTCAGAGCAGTCGCTCAACTTGTCGGGACTTTTGCTTGCAGGTGCCAACAACATCTGGACAAACCGGCCAGTTCCCGAAGGCGTTGAGGATGGTGTGCTCACTGCAAAGGAGATAAGCAATATGGACTTGCGTGATGCTGATATGGTGGTTCTTTCCGCTTGCCAGACAGGACTTGGCGAAATTACCGATGAAGGTGTTTTCGGACTTCAGCGCGGATTCAAGAAAGCAGGTGTGCATACGCTCATAATGAGCCTCTGGTCGGTTGATGACAATGCCACGCAGTTGATGATGACCGAGTTCTACTCAAATCTGATGGCAGGAATGTCGAAGCGTGAAGCTTTCCTGAAGGCTCAGCGCACATTGAAAGAGACAAAAGGCTTCGAAAATCCGAGATTCTGGGCAGCGTTTATAATGTTGGACGGAAACAAATAATGATTTACGATTTACGAATTACGATTTTAGATTGGGCGACAAGATGCAATGGGATTTGCTTTATTGGGCAAAAAGGCTAAAAGTCGATTGGCTATCAGTCTGTTAGCCTTTGAGCCTTCAAGCCCAGAAAACCAAGAAACTTAAACGCAATGAAGAAAATATTATCACTCATAATTCTCGCACTTTTGTGCAACCTGTTGTTCTCTCAAACCGATGCTACCGCAATATACAACAGGGTGGACTCCATAAAAAAAGTGGGAGACAGCTATTGTAATGCTCAAAAATACAAAGAAGCAATTGCTAAGTATGGTGAAGCCGCTGAACTTGCCAAGAAGGTTGATAATGGTAAAAACTCATATTATGCCATGGCAATTTACAATATGGCGTATGCATATTCAAAAAACGGTGAACATCAGAAATCCGTGAATTGTTACATCATTGCAAAGGACGTCTATGGAGGCCTCAATGGAACTGAAAATATTAAATATGCGGCACTGCTCAGTCAGGTTGGTCTTGAATATGAAAAGATGAATGAGCACCAGAATGCTTTTAATTACTTAGTTCAAGCGTTGGACGTTCGAAAAAAAGTCGTAGGAATAGAACACACCGATTACATGAGAACACTAAATAGCATTATCTCCATCTGCAATGAACTGGAAGACTATCAAAATGTTATCAAATATTATATGGAGATTCTGGAAATCAAGGAGAAGACACTCGGAACAAACCATTCCAGCTACGCATTAACATTGGACAACATAGCATCTACATATTATACTATAAAAGACAATCAGAACGCATTGAAATATTACATAAAACTGGGAGATGTACAAAAAAACACCCTTGGAGAGAATGATCCAGAGTATATACAGACTGTTTTCAACATCAGTTTAATGTATTACAAAATGGATGACTACCCAAACACCTTGAAATATGCTCTAACAATAGTAGACACTTACGACAAGACATCTTCCAAATATGTGAATCTGCTTGCCATGATCGGATATTCATATTATTATCTTGAGGATTATCGAAGCTCATTGAAATATAATGTTCCGGCAATGGAAACATGGAAAATGCTATATGGCGAGGAAAATGACGGATACATATATCTTCTTACCTTGGTGTCCAATGCATATTATGCCACTAAGGACATTCCAAACGCAATGAACTATTTAACTCAGCTTGAAGAAATGCTAGAGAAAAATGGAAATATGAGTGTTGACTATTCGAAAACAGTCTACAAAATCGGAAAACTGTATTACGACAAGGGCGACTACTATAACTCTTTGAAATATTATCTAAAAACACCAAAAGGATCCGAAGATACCCCTGGAGATTATGCAAAAGCGCTCAGTGCCATAGGCGTTGGATATTATAATATTGGCGACTACACAACCTCGTTGAAATATCATCAGCAGGCATTGGAAATAAGGGAAAAAACTCCCGGTGTGAATTCTCCCGATTACATTGAATCATTGCACCATCTCGGTGCCGTTTATGAAAAACTGGAAGATTATAAAACGGCAATGGAATATTATCAGCAGGTGCTAGAATACGATAGGAAAAATAATGGTGAAAATTCGCTCGAATATGCAACTGTGCTTAGCAATATAGGTAATATATATATATCGAAAGAGGATAACTCCAATGCATTAAAATATTACCAGAAGTCGTTGGATATAAAAAGCAAAGTATGTCCTGAAAATTCTATTGACATTTCAAACTTGCTTAATAATATAGGTGTTACTTATGAAAATATGGGCGAGTACCAGACTGCTAGGAAATATCTTGCTCAATCATTGGAAATATGTAAAAAGGTATATGGGGAGAATCATCCCGAATATGCTAAAAGCCTAAACAATATTGGTGATGCCTATTTGAAAATGGCAGACTATCAGAACGCTTTGAAATGTTACATGCAGGCCGCCGATATTCGCAAGCAGACACTAGGCGAAGAACATCCCATTTATGCCATATCGCTTACAAGTATAGGTGCTCTATATAAAAGCATGGCAAACTATCAGGAGGCTATAAAATGTTATACCCAAGCAATGGAAATCAAAAAGAAGTTTTGGGGAGAAAGCAATTCCGAATATGCAAAAGCATTGAGCGATATAGGTAATTTATACCTAGACAAGGAAGATCATCGTAAAGCTTTGGAGTATCATAAACTTGCATTGGAAATAATAAGGAAAGCAAAAGGGAAGGAGCATCCTTACTATGCAAAAGAACTTAATAAGATCGGTCTTGTTTATTATCATAAATGCGACTACATAACCGCACTGAAATATTTTATGCAGGCACTGGAAATAGACAAAAAGATTTATGGAGACGAACATGTAAATTGTGCTATCCCGCTTAACAATATGGGTCTTGCATATATGGATATGGGAAACTATAAGAATGCCTTAATGTATTATACGCAGTCGATTGAAATTTTGAGAAAGTTTTATGGTGAGAATCATCCCGAATACATATCTGCGCTTAATAATATTGCAATGGTATATGATAATCTGTGCGACTATCAGACTGCCCTGAAATATTATACGCAAGTATTGGATTTCAATAGGGGGTTGTATGGCGAGAATAATCCCGAATATGCAGATGCTCTTAATAACATTGGCGTTGTTTATATGAATATGGATGACTACCAGAATGCCTTGAAATACAATTTACAGGCGATGGAAATACGAAAAAAGACACTTGGCGAAGAACATCCCGACTATGCTGCATCGCTTCATAATGTTGGATTGCTATATCATGATTTGGGAGACAATCGGAACGCCGTGGATTATCTTATAAAAGCATTGGAAATAGAGCTAAAGATTTATGGCGAGAATCATCCTGACTATGCTAGTTCGTTGTCTGGTATAGCCAATTTGTTTGTTGATATGAAAGAATATCAAGATGCGTTGGAATATCATGAGCAAGCGATGAAAGTTAGAAAAAAGGTTTTCGGCGAAGAACATCCCGACTATATATTGTCGCTTAATAATATTGGAATTGTATATAATGAACTGAAAGATTACCAAAATTCATTGAAATATTATACGCAAGCACTGGAAATAACAAAAAGAACTTTGGGTGAGAATCATCCCAGATATGAAATGTTGCTAACTAATCTCGGCAACACATATTACAAAATGGGCGACTACAAGAAAGCCATAATGTACAATAAACTTGCCATCGACAAGCGCAAAAGCCATTTGTGTAGCAACTTTTCATTTATGACTGCCCATGAACGCGAAGCATACTGGAATGCCAACAGGCAATTTATCCAATGCAACATTATATATATGTCACAATTGCCTAACGACACCATGGCGACAAAAACATCGTATGATGTAGAACTAATCACCAAAGGTTTGTTGCTCGCCTCTGAAATCAGTGTGACAAACATAATTTTGGAAAGCGGCAATAATTCACTGATTTCCGATTACGAGGCATTGAAAACCATGCAGATGCAACTTAACAAGGATTTCGAAAAACCTATAGATAATCGTGAATACAACTGCGATTCGCTTGAAAACGAGATAAGGAAAAAGGAAAGGCTCGTTATGGAAAACTGCAAGGAGTTTGGCGATGTAACGCATTTCATAAAAATTGATTGGAAGGAAGTGCAAAAGTCGCTGAAAAACAACGATGTTGCAATTGAATTTTCCAATTACATCAAGAAAGATACAACATGGTATGTTGCACTTGTGCTTACAAAGGGCATTGAAGCGCCTGTATGCGTGCCGCTTTTCAATCAGTACGAACTGCAGAAGATGATTCGCGGTGTAGCTCCGGCAAGAACCGAGACACCAACCGAAGACGAAAACCGTGGGGCAGTGTCGGTTTCGTCAAAACGGCAGGGAATTTATGAATCGACTGAATTATACAGGACACTTTGGAAACCTATGGAAAAATATTTCCCCGAGAATCCGCGCATATATTTTGCTCCATCTGGAATGCTGCATCAGGTGGCCATCGAGTATGCTCCAATAGGTAACGGGAAACTTATATCTGACAAGTACGAGATTTATAGAATATCCTCCACTCGTTTTCTTGCCATGGACTACATTGTAAAGCCGATGAGCAGTTCGACACTTTACGGAGGCATATACTACGATAGCGACACCACTACCATGAAGCGTGAGAGTAACCGATATTCAACCCGCAGTGCGACCTATACATCATTTGCCGCATTCAACAAGGATGAGGATCATGGAAGTGTAAATTATTTGCCTGGCACTAAGACGGAGGTCGAAGACATTGTGAGTACATTAAAGTCGAAAGGGAAAATATCAACAACGCTATACGAAGGCTCGCAGGCAAACGAGGAATCGTTCAAGGCTCTGTCGGGGAAAGACATTTCTACAATTCACATTGCAACTCATGGATTCTTCCTGCCTACCGATGAAAAATTGCAGGGCGACTTCTCGCTTATACAGTCGGGACTTATGCTTTCGGGAGCAAACTATGCATGGCAAAACCTGCCAATCCCTGATGGCGTTGAGGATGGCATCCTTACAGCCAAGGAAATCAGTCAGATGGACTTGCGCAACACCGATTTGGTTGTACTTTCGGCCTGCCAGACAGCCTTGGGTGAAATCTCCAGCGAAGGTGTGTTCGGTCTGCAGAGAGGCTTCAAGAAGGCAGGTGTGCGTACTATAATCATGAGCCTCTGGCCAGTAGATGACAATGCCACCCTGCTGATGATGACAGAATTCTACGCAAATCTCACCAAGGGGATGACCAAGCGCGAAGCTTTCCTAGCGGCACAGAGCAAGGTAAAGACGACACAAGGATTCGAGAATCCAAGATATTGGGCAGCATTTATAATGTTGGATGGAAACAAATAGAAGGCGATTGTTTAGATTTGAGAGTAGTTGCGCAATGCTTTGCGCAAAATGAAAAGTCGCGTAGCAGTGTCTTCTGTTATGCAATATGTTGAAATTCAAAGGATAAGTAAATATTTTAAAATATTAGAATATTTTTCTTGTCAGTTTGGATTTGTTTATTTACCTTTGTTAGCAAAAATTTTATCAGTTAAACAATGGAACAATTAGTAGGTGAAATAGTTCAGGTTATTGGTCCTGTAGTAGACGTAAGTTTCGAAAAATCAGGGTCTGACCTGCCAAAGATTTACGACGCTTTGGAAATTAAGCGTGAAAACGGAAAGCCTCTAATCGTTGAATGCCAGCAGCACATCGGAGAACACACTGTAAGAACCATCGCTATGGATTCTACAGATGGTTTGTGCAGAGGCATGGAGGTCGTTGATACCAAGAACCCTATCAAGATGCCAGTTGGTAATCAGGTAAAGGGTCGTCTTATGAATGTTATCGGCGACACAATCGACGGTATGGAACTGCTTCCAAAACAGGATGGTTATCCTATTCATCGTCAGCCTCCAAAGTTCGAAGAACTTAGTACCGATGTCGAGGTGCTTTTTACAGGTATCAAGGTTATCGACCTTATCGAGCCATACTCAAAGGGTGGTAAGATCGGTTTGTTTGGTGGTGCTGGTGTAGGAAAGACGGTTCTTATCCAGGAACTTATCAACAATATCGCTATCGGATACGACGGTTTGTCGGTGTTCGCAGGTGTTGGTGAACGTACCCGTGAAGGTAACGACCTTCTCCGCGAAATGATCGAAGCAAACATTGTTAAGTATGGTGAGGGCTTCAAGGAATCCATGGAAAAGGGTTCGTGGGACTTGGAGAAGGTTGACAAGGAAAAACTTAATGACTCGAAGTTGAGCATGGTTTTCGGTCAGATGAACGAACCTCCCGGAGCACGTGCTCGTGTTGCTTTGTCGGGTCTTACAATCGCAGAAAGCTTCCGCGATGGAACTGGCGACAACTCTTCGTCAACAGGTCGTGATATTCTTTTCTTCGTTGACAATATCTTCCGTTTCACTCAGGCAGGTTCCGAGGTATCAGCACTTCTGGGACGTATGCCATCGGCAGTAGGTTACCAGCCTACACTTGCAACCGAAATGGGTGAAATGCAGGAACGTATTACATCAACTAAGGGCGGTTCTATCACATCTGTTCAGGCAGTATATGTACCTGCCGACGACTTGACCGACCCTGCTCCAGCAACTACATTCTCGCACTTGGATGCAACAACGGTATTGAGCCGTAAGATTGCTGAGCTCGGTATTTACCCAGCTGTTGACCCGCTCGACTCATCGTCACGTATCCTTACCGAGGCAGTTGTAGGAAAGGCTCACTACGAAACCGCTCAGAGAGTTATCAATATTCTTCAGAGATACCAGGAACTTCAGGATATCATCGCTATCCTTGGTATGGACGAACTTTCGGACGAAGACAAGCTCGTTGTTCACAGAGCAAGACGTGTTCAGAGATTCCTCTCTCAGCCGTTCCATGTTGCTGAAGCATTTACCGGCTTGAAGGGTGAATTCGTAAAGATTGAAGATACAATCAAGGGATTCAACATGATTCTCGACGGTGAAGTTGACCAGTACCCTGAAGCTGCTTTCAACCTTGTAGGTACTATCGAGCAGGCTATCGAAAAGGGTGAAAAGATGATGGCAGAAACTAAATAATAGTTGCTATGACAGTAGAAATCATCACACCTGAAAAGAAGTTGTTCGAAGGCGAAACCTCAATGGTGAAGGTGCCAGGTTCAAAGGGTTCGTTCCAGATGCTGAACATGCACGCTCCTATAGTTTCCACTTTGGAAAAGGGCGAGGTCGTTATCCGCGAGATGAGCGGTAACGAACTAAAGTTCAGCGTCAATGGAGGACTCGTTGAATGCAAGAACAATAAGATTGTTATTCTCGTAGAAGAATAGTACAACTGAAAAATAATTCGTAAAAAGGAAATTTCCATTGGAAGTTTCCTTTTTTGTTTGCGGAAAAATTCACAGGTAGTACAGCTGGTAACTACAATTGGAATCCAAGCAACAAAAAAATGCGGAGAAAACGAGTTTTCTCCGCATTTGATAGATTATGAAAATAAAAACCTTATTCCTTTATAGCCTTGAAACCATTTCCAAGAATCTCGTTGCTGTCGATTACATTGATGAATGCTTCGGGATCGATGTCGTAAATTTGTTCCTTGAGGTGGGTAAACTCACGACGCGAAACAGTTGTGTAGATGAAGTTGCGCTCCTTGCCGTTGTACATTCCGATACCTTTCATACAGGTTCCACCGCGTTCAAGGTCGTTGATAATCATCTGGCGTACTTCCTCGTACTTGTCGCTGACGATGAAGATTGTCTTGTAGCTCTTTACACCTTCCACAACAATGTCTATTACCTTGCTCTCGATGAAGATTAGGATTATGGAGTAGATTGGCAAACGGAAGTCGCCTAGAGCCAACGAAGTAAGAGTTATTATGCTGTCAACAATCAGGACTAGTGTTCCGAGCGAAATCTTGGTGTACTTATGCAGTATCATCGAGATGATATCGCTACCACCGGATGTAGCCCCCGACTTGAATACTAAACCGATAGCAAGACCGTAGATTATACCCGAAACCACAGTGTTGAGGAAGTAGTCAGGGATGAACCATCCGCCGTTGTTTGGAATTTCCACCATGCTTACACCTTCAATCGGGGTTTGCATTATAGCACCATCGTGGATTACAGGAATATAGCCCCAGAACATTTCAAGTATGAATGTAAAGCAAAATATCAGAATGGTTGACACAATTGTCTTTATGCCGAATTTTGGACCGAGAATTATCGTTCCAATTATAAGTAGTGGAACATCCATGCATATTGCGTACAAACTCACTTTCCAAGGCCAGATGGCGTTGAGAACATTCGACAGACCGTAAGTTCCGCCAGGAGCCATGTGGTAGGGGTTGACGAACATCACATCGCCTACGGCAAATAGCAGGCTGCCGATGAAAACCAAAAAGTAGGAAAAGAACCACTGTTTTGAGAATATTTTTTCCTTTGTCATATTATAAAGTTTTATTAATCAGTAATTTAAATCTGTAATTCCGTTGAAAATTTGCAGGTGCAAAAATACAATAATATTTACGATTTACGAAGTACGATTTACGATTGATTTATTGAAGATTATTTGGCTTAAAGTCTAACTGTCTAGCTGAAGACCTGTCTGACTGTACGCCAGACTGTTAGCCTGCAAGCCTGTCGGTCTTTTAGCCTTTGTGCCTGCAAGCCGAAAACGAGAAACATTCGTTACGACATTCTCAGCACACTATTTATTTCCTCGTACTTCTTTATTAATTCTTCAAGATTTTCGCGACAGACGAACGAACCGCCATTTTTTATCAAGTCCACCATGTATTGCTCTTGTTCCGTGAGTTGCGACTTGCCCTTTTCGGCTTTGCGCAATATTGGACGGGCTACCATATTGAACATAATCTTGTAGAATCCTTTCAGCCTCTCGCGGTGCATTCCGCCTTGCAGGTAGTAAAACGGCACATCAATGTTGTTTTGTTGTGCCAGGGCAAAAGCATATTTGTCGCTTTGCGGTGTCATTCCTACGCCAGCAATGATTATAGGATTGAATTTCAGTCGTGCCATGCGTATGCCGTTTATCTTGCCGGCACATACCCAGCCGAGGAAAATCACAGGTTCTCGCTCGCCATGAAACATCGAGTTGTCAATGGTGGGAATGGCTGGAATACCGATAATTTCGGACAAAAGTTCGGCATACTCCTTAGTGAAGCCTGTGTTAGATTCGTATACTATTGCCTTTATTTCTGCCATTTTGTTTCGATGTAGTGTTGCTTTATTCCAAAGAATGTCTTGAGTGCTTCCAGTTGAGCTAGTATTTTCTGCTTTTGTTCTTCAGAAACTGTTGATTTTGTCGCGATAATCATGACATTCTTGTGGGTGTGTGCATCCGAAATGAACTCAACTATCTTTGTCTTGTAGCCGTGATACTGCAAGTAAAGCACCCTTATGCTGTCGGTGACGAGTTCGGCCTGGCGTTCCATAAAAATTCCGTGGCGTAGTATCGGCGACAGAATTTCGTTTGGTGTTCCGCTTTCCATTTCGTTGCGAATCTGGTGCTGGCAACACGGTGCGGCTACAATGTCTTGTGCTCCTGCGGAAATGCCTTTTGCAAGTGCATCATCGGTAGCGGTGTTGCATGCATGGAGTGCAATTAGCATGTCGAGTTTGTCGGCATTGTAGCTGTCGATTGCGCTCTCGGCGAAGTGCAAGCCTTCAAATCCCGATTCGGAGGCAAATTTATTGCAGAGTTCCACCATGTCGTGGCGAATTTCAACGCCGGTGACATCAGCCTTGCATTTGAGCGTATTGACAAGGTAGTCGTATAGTGCGAATGTAAGGTAGCCCTTGCCGCTTCCCATGTCGGCGACTGTTATTGGGCGGTCTGTAGGAAGCGTATCGATGTGGCTGCTAAGGATTTCGATGTAGTGGGTTATCTGTCTGAACTTGTCCTGCGACTTAGGATTTACATTGCCATTTGCATCGGTTATTCCGAGCAGATGAAGGTATTTCTTGCCATCGGAAGCCTCAAGTTTGCGGTTCTTGTTACGGTCGTGGCTAAGTGAAGGCAATTCGGTAATGCTGGCTTCCTGTTGCTTCATCTTGAAGTGGTTGCCGTTGTGTTGCAATACGAAGTCGCCAGCAGTAGTGAAAAGCGTTGCGAACCTATATTCTTCGCCGATGTGCTTGCGCAGGTTGCTAATCGCTTCATCGAAAGCATAGTTTTTCACGATGTCGCGTTTCTGGTAGCGGTAGGTGAAACTGAGTTTGCGTTCGCCCTTTATTTCCACCTGCTTGATGTAGATATTGCGTACATCAATGTCCTTGCGCATTGGCGACGACAATGTAATCTTGACGAATGTATTCGCTTCGAGGCTTTTGCTAATCAGGCTGATAAATTCTTCCATGAGGCATTACCTGTATTAGTGCTTCGAGCTACCGATGTTCACAAGTTTCTTCATGCCGTCGGTAATCTTTCCTATGATTGCATTGGGGTTTACAGGTCCTTGCTGTTGCTGCTCTTCCTGATGCATATAGATTTCATCAATTACTGATGCATATTTCTTCTTTATCACATTTCGTTTGAGCTTCAGGGTGGGTGAGAGTTCTCCTGTTTCCTGCGACCATTCCTCGCAAACAAGACGGAAACGCTTGATGCACTCGTATTCGCTCAGTGTAGCGTTCAGCTTGTCGATTTCTCCCTGATATTTCTTGATAACCTCTGGGTCGTTTATAAGCGCAACATTGTCGCGGTAGTGAATCTTGTGCTTCGAAGCATAGAAGTGCAGGTAGTTGAAGTCGGGCGAAATGAGTGCGCTTGCAAACTTTTCGTTCTCACCAATAATCATTACCTGTTCCACGAAGTTGGAGTTCTTGAGCTTGTTTTCGATGACCTGTGGAGCAATGTACTTTCCGTTCGACATCTTGAAGATTTCTTTCTTGCGGTCGGTGATCTTCAAGAACTTGCCATCAACAAGTTCTCCAATGTCGCCAGTATGGAACCATCCATCTTCGTCGATTACCTGACGGGTAGCTTCCTCGTTGTTGTAGTAGCCCTTCATGATGTTAGGACCTTTGGCAAGAATTTCACCGTCGTCGTCAATTTTTACGGTAACTCCTTCGAGGACAGGACCTACAGTTCCAAGCATCGACTTGTCCCAAGCCGGCCAGTTTACTGCGATTACAGGCGATGTCTCGGTAAGACCATAACCTTCGCAAATCTTAAGTCCTGCTGCGGCAAACAACTTGGAAATGTGCAGACTAAGAGATGAACCACCAGCCACGATTACAATTATGTTACCACCAAATGCTTCCTGCCATTTCTTGAAAACAAGTTTGCGTGCAATGCTGAGTCTCAACTTGTAGAAAGCCGAGTTGTTGTTGCGGACATCGAACTTGCCGCCAACCTTAAGCGACCAGTTGAAGATGTGCTTCTTGAAAGGTGTCATATCCTTTCCCATCGACACAATCTTGTCGTAGAATTTTTCGGCAACACGTGGCACCATATTGAAAATGTGTGGCTTGACATCCTGAACATCACGCATGATAGTTCCTAGGCTTTCGGCGTAGTAAATCGAAATACCCTTTATCTGGAATGCGTAGTTCATCATTCGTTCGTAGATGTGGCACAAAGGCAGGAAACTTACGGCTCTCTGCTTGTAAACTGCAGGAATAACAGGCCTTACACCGTATGAATTTGAAAGGATATTCTTATGCGAAAGCATTACGCCCTTGGGATTGCCTGTGGTTCCAGATGTGTAAACGAGCGAAAATACATCGTCCTCGCTGATTTCCTTCTTTCTCTCTTCAATGAGTTTCCTGAGCTCAGCCTCCCTGCTTCGGCTGTCAATCATTAAGGTTGTCCAGTTGTCGGCATCGGGGACATCGGTAAATGTAAAGATGCGCGGTTTATCTTCAAGGTTTTCGACAACTTGCTTAACTTTTGCAAAAAGCTTAGCATTCGACACGAAGACCATTTTAGCCCCGCAGTCGCGCATAATGAACTCTAGTTCATTGTTATTAAGTGTCGGATAAATAGGCACGTGTACCAGGCCGGCCATAGCTATTGCCATGTCGAGGATATTCCAGTGTGGCAAGTTCTGCGATATGCTTATTATCTTGTCGCCCTTCTGCATTCCGGCATCTATTAGCGAACAAGCGCACATGTACGAATACCTTCTGTAGTCGGCTGGCGTGTATTTTATCCATTCGCCCTTGTCCTTGTGTGCAAATGCGACATCAAGGTCGGCATGTTCGTTTTTATATATGTCTAGGATGTCGAAAACCCTTGTTGCTTTTGTCTCTTCTACTTTTTCCATGAATTATTTGTTTTTGTGAACGGGCAGCTTCCGCACTTTATCGGGTGCTTTATTATGGAAGACAGCCAATATCTGTATCCTATTGTAAAGTTAAATGTTTTTTTCTGATATCCGTATGTTATGTTGAACATAAGGTCGCTCTTGTCGTTGAGGAAGATGGCGTACTCGAGGTCGGCCAGGAATCCCACTGAATATTCCCAGCTTCCATTTTGTTTCCATCCGCGTTCTTCTTGATAGTTAGGTACGGTATTCCAGCATTCGTGTCCGTAGCCCATAAGTCCTGCGCCAAAGCTTAGAGAATTACGATAAACCTGAAACATCCTGACTTTCAGTCCTGCCTGTAGGAAAAGTCCGGGTTTGGAAATTGCATCGCTAAGTCCGCCGAAGTTGGCCCTGAAGCAAAGGATGTCGCTTACAAGATAGGTTTCAACGCCAAGGATTACGCAGGGTTCAAGAACGAAGGTTGCGTTTGCATCAATCTTGTTTTCGTAAAGATTTTTGTTTGGCTCGTTGAAGAAATGGAAGCCGAGAGGCGAAATTTTTAGCTGCAAGGTTGTCTGCCCCGACAATCTGCTTGGGGTAAGCATAGTTGCTAAGACTATGACAATCAGTGCAGTATAAAATAAACTTCGTTTTGTCATATACGGCAATATATAATGCAAATAACGCACAATTTTATTATTTATTTTCACGTCTTGAAAATTATTTGTTCATTATTTGTTGTTAATATGTTGAATTGTTGAATCGCGCATGGCGCGATTGTACCATGGGCTAGCGCCTAATCGTTGCCAAACACTTCGTTCAGCACTTTAAGCGACTTTATTTCCGATAGGTTACCTGTGTGAATCTTGTAGTATTCAAGCATCTGCCGAATGATTTCCTTTCGGTATGCGTATGGGATTGTCATGTTGCCAGTTTCGTATGATGCGCTAAGGATTGTAGAAAAGGCGAGGCTTAGCTGTCTGTCAAACGATTCTTCCTCGGAGGTAAAAAACGGCAGGAACATTCCTTCGCGTGAGTTGAAATATGGTGTTTCGGTGCAGTAGTTGTTTGTTATCTCGAAGCCGAGAAGCCGTGCAAATTCCTTTAGGAAAATTATGTGCAGGTTTACTATGTTGTTGTCAGAGGTTTCTATTGCCTCGATTGTGTTTCTGAAGAATTGATAAAGTGCTGTATTTTGTTCCTCTTCCTTTACCATTTTCATAATTACTTCGGCGATGAACTGCGATATGCAGATTCGTACCACATCGCTGTCGATGGCGGTTGGACTTTTTATAAGTTCGCAGTAGGACATACCTTGTACAGAGCGTGTGTCCTTTAGCCGAAGTTCGGTGCGGACAATATTCAGTGGTGCAAAAATGTTTGCCTTTTGTCCTGCTTTGCGGGTAGATGTCCTAGCCAGTACCGAAATTTTTCCGCATGCTTCGCTGAACATGTTTACTACATACGAGTTGTCGGTGTATTTTATGCGGTTGAGGATTATGGCTTCGGTAGGGATGAGCATGGGAAGGTTTATGTGTTTCAATGAGCTAACGCCCGTTTCTAAGTTTCTGGGTTTCTCGTGGTTTGAAAATTTAACTTCGTTGTGCTAAAGGTTGATGATTTGTATGGAATTATAAATTGTTAATTATCCATTGTCAATTGAGAATTGTCATTTATTTCAGGAAAATGATTTTAGTCGTTGATTTCTGTTCTCCTATTTCGGTAGATGCGAATACAACATATACGCCTGATGCAACGCGGTTTCCGTTTAGGTTTCGTCCGTCCCATACTAGTTGCCCGCCTGTTGCTCGTGCCTCGTATACGATGTTGCCCGATATGTCGGCAATCTTAACAATGGAGCCAGCGACAAGACCTCTGATTGTAACGGGACCATCGTAGTCGGACTTTACAGGATTTGGGAATGCGTATATTTCATCGTATGTTTCGAATCCTTCGGTGGCGGATCCACGATACGAAATTATGCCTTGGGGAGTGGCGAAGAATACATCGCCAGTTTCTGGAACTATGCTTATGCATAAGATGTTGTCACTTGGAATTGGACTATTCTGCGTATTGAAATGGTGTATTGTTTCTATTCCGTCGGCACTTGTATAGTATACACCTCCGTTTTGCGTGCCAAACCATTTGCAGTTGGCACCATCGACACTTATTGATGTTACAACATCTGCCGACAGCAGTATGTCGGCATTGTCAGTGCCGTCGTTGCGGGGTACTTTTATCTGTCTGCCACGAAATGTTCCGCTTTCGAACACCTTGTCGGGATTGTAGTAAACCACAACGCCCTTTGCCGTTCCTACCCAAATGTATCCGTTTTTATCTTCGGCAATGGAGTATATGTCGTTGCTTACAAGTTCTCCTTCCTCGTTCATTACGCTTAAGTGTTTATAGTGGTCGTCGGATGTATTTTCTGGTGTTCCGTTGTCGTCAAAAACGAACAATCCTCCGTACTGTCCTATAACTAGCCATTTTTGTCCGGAACTTGTGATAATCATTGATTTTATGTTGCGGTCCATGTCTGGGAACGTGAATCCAGTCCATTTTCCATCGGGGGTCATTCGATGAAGGCATTTTGCTGATAGGGAATTAGTTACCCATAGATTACCATCTGCATCGTATACGGCGCTTCCTGCTCTTATCCAGTCAGTATCGTCAATAAATATAAAGGAACTGTTTTCGGTGTTGTGTATTTTGTAGAACTGGTTATTACGAAATTCTATTAGACCTTTAACCCAGGAACTTAAAAAGAAGTGTGAGTCGTCTTTGGGGTCTATGGTTACATTTACAAGATCACTTGCACCCAATAGTTCAGGGATATCTTTTGCAGAATGTGTAGTCCATTCATAGTTTTTGTATTCATACATTGTAGGGAATGTCCATGTCGGTGTATATGAAGCATTGTATGCTCCTCTTACCGCTATTGTTTTCGATTTCGAGGATGATAAGTAGAATACATTATTTAGGCTTGGCGAGTTGATTTTTAAAAGATCACCGCCACCTTCTGCATTTACAAGCCAGCCAAGTCCATTGATGCGGTCGGCTATCCATATTTTTGTTCCAGCTATTGCTGTGTTGTTAGCATATATAGGAATCCAATTGTCCTGAGTTCTGTATTCCCTATTTTCATTTATTTGTTCAAGGTTTGTGTTGTATGTGTATATTGGACCGTCGGTTGAGCAGAGCAATATTTCATCGTTGCATGACATTGAGGTGGTAGAATTCATCTCATTCATTACATGGTTCCACGAATTTCCATCGTATGCCATTATGGTATCGCAGTTACTCTCTGTGCTATTGTAGTTAGCAAGCAGTTTTCCTGCAAACCATTTTACACAATTGTAGTTTTTCCCTTTCATCCAAATGTTTGGTGATGTGCTATCTATGTCGGTGAGAACCTGCCAGTTGGAGAAATTTACCAGGTTGTCGGAAAGATTACCATGGAATATGCCAGTTGTGCTGGCTACATATATGTCGTCGTCGTGGTTGGTCATATCATTCACCTGAACGTATGAGCCATTGTTGCCAATAAACCAGGTTTCGCTGATTTCCATTCGTTCAAGGTTAAGCTTTACTATTCCGAAATCGCAGCCAAGATAAGCGATGCCGTCGATGGTTATTATTGAATTTATTGATTTGCTGCTATTTATTGACTTTTTCTTTATGTCGTTGATGTTTATTATTTCGTTTCCGCGTAGAATGTCAATATTTCCATTTGAATAACCGATAATCACGCTTTGAGTTTTTTTGTCGTATTCGATTCCTCTTGGAGTTATATCTGATAGTACATTGAATCTGTTGAGCCGTTCAATTTCTTCAGACTTGCTATCGTATTTTATGATTCCACATTCCGAAATCAGGTATGCGGTTTCGTCAACAACTATTACTTTTTTGCCGTTATTATATGAGAAATGGTCCTGCCATTGTCCGACAGCGACCTGTGCCGATGTAATAATGGATGTTATCAGGAAAAAAAGTGTAGCGCTTATGTATTCGATTTTATTCATCATTCTTGGTGTTCTTTTAGAAATGCTGCCATTTTTTTTGCTGCATTGCCTCTGTGGCTGATTTTGTTTTTAATTTCGGCTGGGAGTTCGGCAAAGGTTTCGGAGTATCCGTCGGGAAGAAATACAGGGTCGTAGCCAAAGCCGTTGTATCCGCGATATTCTTCGATGATACGACCTTTTACCTCACCTTCAAATATATGTTCCTTGTTGTTTAGTATCAGTGCGATTGCAGTTCTGAACCTTGCCTTGCGGTTTTCGTGTCCTTTCATATTGGCGAGCAGTTTTGCAATGTTGTCGTCGAAAGTTGGGTGTTCGCCAGCATATCGAGCCGAATAAACTCCTGGTTCTCCGTTGAGGCATTCCACTTCTAGTCCAGTATCGTCGGCAAAGCAGTTGAGTCCATACTTATCGTGTATATATCTTGCCTTTTGCAGAGCATTGCCTTCTATAGTGTCCTGTTCTTCGGGGATTTCGTCGTGGCAGTTGATGTCTGCAAGCGACAGTATTTCAATGTCGTTGCCAAGAATTCCTCTCATTTCTTCGAGTTTATGCTTGTTGTTGCTTGCAAGAACGAGTTTCATATCAATTGAATTTTATTTTCTTTAAGATTTGACGCATAATATCGGGGAAGTACTGGTTTACAATACGTTCCTTGTCGTCTTCGTAAATTGGCACTTTGGTGCTGGCGTAGTTTCCAGAAATAAATTCTCCGTTGGTGTTGTATATGCTGAAGTGCACGCGCATAAGCCGTTGTACATTCCTTTGTCCGCTTATGTACGGGTCGCGGTAGTCGGTCTTTATGTCGAACTGGTTGATGAACAGGAAGTAATCAATGTTTCTACGGCTAGCTATTTCTTTCAGCACTTCGGGTTGACCGATTATTATATGCAAGTACATGTCGTCGGTTTGTTGCTTGCGACCAACGAGTTCACCATTTTGCATTCCGGGGCGGGCGTTTCGCATTTCCTCTTCGCGTTGCTTGCGTCTTGCTTCTTCCAATTTTTCAGCTCTTTTTTTCGCAAGAGCCCCCATGTTCTCAGTGTCGAGTTCTAATTCGGCAAGTCGCAATTCGTACGACATTGTGGTATATAGTCCCGAAATATCGGCTTCATCTTCGCGGGTATTATTTTTTAGCAGGTCAACAACTTCACACGAATCGTTTAGCGCATTGGTCAGTTGCAAATTTAGCTGGTAGCGGAAATATTCCATAATCTCGTCGTGTGTAAGTCTGTCGCGTCTTGCGATGTCGGCTGTGGCATCGTTGAAGTATATCCTTTCGTCGAATGGGACTAACAGCACTCTTTTCTGCCTGTTGTACCTGCTGTTGAAATCAAGGTATTCCTGTCCGTATGTTATTGTTACGGAAGAAATTACAGCAAGCATTATGAAAATAATACGTTTCATTTTAGAAAAGGTTTAGTATGTCGTTAAAGATTATGAATACCATGAGTATTAGCAAAATAATCAGTCCGATTCTTTGTATTATGTCGAGAGCCTTGTTTGGGAGTTTGCGACGTGTAATTGCCTCGATTGCCAGAAGCAGTACATGTCCGCCGTCTAAAGCTGGAATAGGCAGGATGTTCATGAATGCAAGGATAATGGAAATTATTCCTGTCAGTTTCCAGAATCTTGCCCAATCCCATATTGGTCCGTACACTTTTGCTATGCCTATAGGTCCTTGCAGACTTTCGCGTGCGCTTTCCTTTCCGCTGAAAATCAGACCGAAGCCTTTTATATTGGCGTAAAGTGTTTCCATAGCATCGCGCCAGCCGTACTTCATTGCGCTTGCAAGCGTGTA
The DNA here is from genome assembly GCA_045112395.1 of Bacteroidales bacterium. Taxonomy (GTDB): domain Bacteria; phylum Bacteroidota; class Bacteroidia; order Bacteroidales; family ML635J-15; genus Bact-19. Next base: position 37,986 of record JBGUHW010000218.1, on the reverse strand, counting down.
GTTTCTTGTCTCGTACTGCGGTTGTTTTACAAAAACGCCTATTTTGCCTGTGCTGTCGATTTCCACAGGCGCGGTGTATTCGCTACCATTGGAGGAAAGTACAAAGTCGAGCTGGCGGCCTTTGTTGTGATTGAGCAGGTCGCGCATCTGTCCGAAACTTTGGACTTCCACATTGTCAATTTTCAGCAACCGCGAATTCGCCTTGATGCCAGCCTTGTCTGCCGACATTCCACTTACTACGCTGTCGATGAACACTTCGTGGTTCGACAGGTCGAACAACATTCCGCCGCTTTTCATGTACGAGTACAGCGTATCAGGAATTTCAATTTCCTTGCGGTAGCCATTGCGGTCAACTGTTATTGAGTTGGCAAAGAACAATTTTGCAGAAAAGACATCTTCGTAGCGTTCCACATCGTTGCCGTTTATTGCAACAATCTTGTCGCCAGTCTCAAATCCAAGGAAGCGACCATATTCGGAAGGATAAATGCCTTCGGTAACATTCTCGACAGGGAGATATGCCTTGGTAAATGCGAGATGCGAAAATCCAAGAATCAGCACAGCGGCAATTACATTCATGGTCACTCCGCCAATCATTATTATCAGTCGCTGCCATGCTGGTTTGGTGCGGAATTCCCATGGTTTCGGTTCTGCTGGCAGCTGGTCTGACGATGTGGTTTCGTCGACCATTCCGTCGATTGCACAGTAGCCACCAAGCGGGAAGTATCCGATGCCCCATTCGGTTGATGTTTCGTCTTCTTCGTATTCCTTTGGAGCATTGCGGCTAAACCAACTGAATATCCACTTGCCGTTTACCTTTTTTGCACGGAACAATGCAAAAGTCGGTGCTGTGAAGAACATTGGAAAGTCGAAAAATAGATAGAACTTCTTTACTCTTACGCCAAAAGCCTTTGCTGCAAGGTAATGTCCAAACTCATGTATGACAACCAATAGCGAAAGCGCCAAAAGCAATTGTACGGTCATTGTAAGTGCGCCCATTGTCCTTCCGTTTTATTTGTTGTTTGAATTTTCGGTTGTCGGATATACGATGGAGAAAGAATAGTCCTTTTGTATGGAGTAGATGTAAACATCCTTGTTGCTGTACGATTTCGGATTGTATCCGCTTGCGCTTACATATTGTCTTTTTCCGCCAAGTCCTTCCTGTACATAGTTCTGGTCTAAAATGCTTGTGAAATTTTTCCCAGCCTTCTGTAGCTGAGGAATGAAATAGTTGATTGCATCGGCAGCGATGTATGCGTCGGTGTTGGGCTCGCAGAGAAATGCACTGTGGAATTTGCTTATGAACGACTTGACATCCAGGTTCTTGTAGTTTATGCTGATGTTGGAATAGTAAGCGAATCTTACTTCTGCATAATAGTTAGGATCTATGCTTTCGTAGTTCATAATCTTTGGGTCGGCGATGAGGATTATCTTGTTGTCCTCGCAGAGTTTGAAAACTTGCGTGAGCACCCTTGTAATTGCCATTTCGTTTTCGAATGTCACTACAATCAGGTTTTCTTTTCCTTTCTGCAATGCGCTTCCAATGGCTTCGATGCTACTGCCGTTGAAATTCAATTCTGTGGCTTCTACACCTGCATTCTGCATGGCTTCGAGGTATTTTGCCGAAGATGATTTTGATTCATCGGAAGTTCCCTTTATGATCAGTGCGTTGCAGTTGCCAATCTGTGCGGCATACTTGGCGACTTCGTTGCGGATGTCTTGTTTGCTTGGGTTAAGCATGATGTTGTTGGGGTAGTTTTTTAGTACGCTTTCGTCGGTTATGAACGGCAGAAGCATCGGTATGCCGAGGTTGAGTGAATTCAAGTAATCGACTTGGCTCTTGTATGCAGGACCTATTATCATGTCAATGTTGTCGAGTTTTCCGCCGTCAACCATTTCGGTAAGTATTGTGTTGTCCTTTCCGATATCGTATGTCTTGAAAGTTATGTGTATGTCCTCGTGCCTGAAATTTTCGAGAGCGACAAGGCATCCCGAATAGAAATCTACAGCTCTTTCGGTTGCGGTGCGTATCTTTTGTGGGACTTTACGTTTTTCCTGGTTGGCAAGGTCACGAAGGTTGGCGCTAGTCTCGAACGACATCAGCAATGCCACTGTGAAATTTTTCTTGTCGGTGTAGATGGATGCAGAATCAGGCTCTTCGGTTTCCAAATCGTTGTTTTTCACGGGGCGGACATTATTTGTTTGTTCGTTTTCAGTGTCGTCATTGTCGGTGTTTGCAACTGGACGAACTGTAGGAGTGTTAGTTTCGCTTGCCGTCTGTTTGCGAGGTATGCGTATTGTTTCGCCTATTGACAGAGGACGGTCGGCTAGATTTGGGTTTTCGGCGACAAGTTCGTCAAGGCTGGTTTCGTACTTCTTGGTAATTTTGTATAGGGTTTCGCCTTTTTCTACTGTGTGGTAAATGTATTTGGTTTCGTCGCGAGGTCTTACGATTGGTGTAGGCTTTGTTTCTTCTTCGGGTTTTACTGTCGCCGTATTTTCTTCTGTTTTTTCCTTTATGGGGAAGTATATTTCATCTCCGGCCTTTATGCTTTCGTTACGGCTCAGCTTAGGATTGGCTTCGTAGAATTCCTTTTCGGTGGTATTGAAGCGTTTGAGTAGCGAATATAGAGTTTCGCCTTTCTTTACCATGTAAACAATGTACTTGCCGTCCTTTGATATTTCGTTTTCAATCGGAATCTTTATAATCTGACCTATTGATAGTGTTCCGGTCTGCAATTCAGGGTTGACATTAAGGACATCCTTTTCCTTTACAGAATACGCCTTGCATATTGAGTACAATGTTTGTCCTTGCTGAACTGTGTGCAAATAGAACTTTTGTCCGTTTTCGAGGACTTTTTCCTGTGAAATTTCAATGTTTACTTGTGCCGTTGCACCGCAAACGGCAAAAATTGCAGGAATGAGGAGTATTATGATTCGTTTAAGCATCTCGATTGTTATTTATCTTTCTTGTCTCTTAATTTTGATTTGTATTCGTCGTAGTATTTTTGCAGGTCAACATTTTTGTTTAGCAGGTCATCACCGAAATATGTCAGCAGTTTCTCGATGGTTGTGTATGATGAGAATCCGCGTTGCACGAACAAAGGATGGGTTGCGTTTTCATCAAAAATCACGAAAGCGGGAATCCTGTAGTCGGGGTGAAGCAACGACAGCACAAGCTGGTGAGGGAACTGCACTTGCTTGGTTTCGTTTACGAATGCCTTGCCTGCAATTGTCAGCGTATCGGCAATATCGTAAGGTATTTTAGCTGCGTAGAAGTTTTTGTTTATATAGTCGGCAATGACTTTCTCCTTGAACGAACCGCCGAGCATTATCTTACTGCTTGAGTTCCAGTCGGAATAAATGTAGAGCAGGAGTTTCTTAGGCTGAGTTTTCATTTTTTCCACTGCCTTGTTGAAGTCCATCCAGTCGATAGTGCCGTTGAACATTTCTATTGTGTCGAGTTCTGGACGGAAGGCGGCGTTGAAGCATTGCATGTATTCGTCCCATGCGCTGTATTTGTTGATTCTTTCGGCAAAATATATTAATAAAGGTTCAAAGTTTTCTACTGTCATAAACCCGGGCACAGGAGCTATGTTGCCTTCGAAGTCGATGAAAACTGTTGACGGATACGACATACGTCCGCTTAGTAGCATTTGTGCAAGCATGTGCGATGAGCGGTTGCCAATCTGCGGATTTATGAAGGGCTTGAGTTCTGTGACTTTTTCGCCAGTTTTCTCGTCGGTGTGCTTTACGGGGAACATTATGGTGTCGGTGGTTTCGGCATTGAACTTCACAGGGTAGAAGTTGGCGTTTATGTATGCTGCCAGTTCGGGGTTGCTGAAGGTTTCGGCATCCATCTTCTTGCACCATCCGCACCAGTCGGTGTACATGTCAATCATTACCGTCTTGGGCATCGAGTCCTGCTTGCGCATGGCTTCTTCTATGCCCATCCATTTTATCTGTGCGTTAACGACTTGTGCACCACAGATAACCGCTATAATAATGAACAAGACCTTTTTCATCTCATAAAAATTTAAACTGCAAATATACGAAACTATCCGTTTATAAACGGTATTGTAACCTTAAAATTATTTTAACAACAGGTATTTTATATTGCAATGTGCATGCCGAAATGGTGCTTGAAGGCTTGCTGTCTAACAGTCTCACAGGCTAACAGGCTCACAGTCTGACAGTCTTGCAGTCTCACAGGCTGACAGACTTGCAGACAGATTGGCCGGCCTTCTGCTAGACTTTTAGCCTTCTCTTCTTTTAGCCTTTTAGCCCACAAATCTTGTTGCGTTTTGGCGCACAGCGATTGTACATGATTCTGGTTTATGATGGTTTGATGTGCGATACAAATTATCATTATTTTAGGTTTGCGATTCAGAAATATTTCTTACATTTGCCATCACTAAATAAAATTTCAAACAAATTAAAAAACAAATAAAATTATGAGTGAAATCACAAAATTGAATCCACAGGGTGTATGGAAGAATTTCTATTCACTGACACAGATTCCGCGTCCATCGAAGCATGAAGCAAAGGTTGTGGCTTTTGTTAAGGAATTTGGCGAAAAGTTAGGTCTCGAAACTGTAGTCGATGAAATCGGCAACGTAATAATCCGCAAGCCTGCAACTCCAGGTATGGAAAACCGCAAGGGTGTTATCCTCCAGGGTCACCTCGACATGGTTCCGCAGAAGAACAACGAGAAGGTTCACGACTTTACCAAGGACCCGATTGAAACCATCATCGATGGCGAATGGGTACGCGCAAACCAGACCACTCTCGGTGCCGACAACGGTATGGGTTGTGCTGCTGCAATGGCAGTCCTCGAATCGAAGGATCTCGTTCACGGACCAATCGAAGCCCTCTTTACAATCGACGAGGAAACCGGTATGACTGGTGCTAACCACCTGAAAGCTGGTATGCTCAAGGGCGACATCCTCATGAACCTCGATTCCGAGACAGAAGGCGAACTTTACGTTGGTTGCGCTGGTGGCGTTGATGTAAATGTCACCATGAAGTACGACGAATGTGCTGCTCCTGCTGGTTATACAGCTTATCGCATCGACGTTAAGGGCTTGAACGGCGGTCACAGCGGTATGGACATCAACATCGGTCGTGCAAATGCCAACAAGCTCCTCGTTAGATTCCTCAACCACTGCCTCTACAAGACCGATATGCGTCTTGCTGAAATTAAGGGCGGTGACATGCGCAACGCTATCCCACGCGAGGCTTACGCAATAGTTCTCATCGCTAATGCCGACTGCGCTAACTTCGAAGCAGAAGTCGCAAGATTTGATGGCTACTACAAGAGCGAATTTGCAGCTACCGAAAAGGGTATTGCTCTCTGCGCTGCAAAGGTTGCTATGCCTGCAAAGGTTGCAGAAAAGGAAATCGGCGAAAAGATAATCAAGGCTACATTCGTATGCCCTCACGGCGTAGTAAGAATGAGCGACTCGATGCCTGGTTTGGTTGAAACTTCGAACAACTTGGCAATAGTTGAGTGCAAGGACGGCAACTTCTCAGTTAAGTGCTTGACCCGTAGCTCGGTAGAGTCGGCTAAGAAGGGAACAATGTACAAGATTGGTACAGTTTTCGACCTGATTGGTGCAAATGTTGAATTCTCTGGCTCATACCCGGGATGGAATCCTAACATGAATTCGCCAATCCTCAACACAATGAAGGACTGCTACAAGCGTCTGTTCAACGAGGAAGCAAAGGTTATGGCTATCCACGCTGGTCTGGAATGCGGTCTGTTGGGCTTCGTTTATCCAAACTGGGATATGATTTCGTTTGGTCCGACCATCGAACATCCGCACTCACCAGTTGAGAGAGTAAATGTTGCTTCGGTTGAGAAATTCTGGAAGTTCTTGGTTGAAACCTTGAAGAATGTTCCTGTAAAGTAAGAATTGTAATTTTGAATATAAAAGGCGGAGAAATCCGCCTTTTTTTGTTTAACTTCGTTGAGGACTACTTGCGCAGAACTACTCCCTGAGCGGAGTCGAAGGGCAGTCGAAGTATGTCGTTCTCGAGTATCGACTGGAAAACAACAATCAAAGACGGTTCTCTGCCGTCCTTTTTTTGTTAAAAATTTTTGTGCGTCACGAAATAATTGTATTTTTGCCAAGAAAAAAGATTGGAAAAATGTCAAATATTGGCATAAATAATCTTGGAAAAGTGTCAAAAATATATGTAAAAATACTTAGAAAAGTGTAATATGATAGAACGAGATCTAGATAAATACATTGATAATCATTATAATACAAACAAATCTGCACTTATGCTTACAGGAGCAAGGCAGACGGGTAAAACTTTTGCTATACGCAAGTATGCCGAAGCAAAGGGCTTGGATTTGGTAGAAATAAACTTTCTGGAAAATGCTGATGCCCCCCTCATTTTTAAGGATGTACGCGATGTGTCGGAGATTTTGTTGCGTCTGTCGGCGTATGCAAAGAGACAACTAGTTTCTGGCAAGACGCTTATTTTCTTTGACGAGGTGCAGAAATGCCCCGAAGTGGTAACAATGATTAAATTCCTTGTCGAGGAGGGAAGTTTCATATATGCGTTGAGTGGCAGTTTGTTGGGTGTAGAGTTGAACGATGTGCGTAGCGTTCCAGTTGGCTATCTAAATGTGAAGGAAGTTTTTCCTCTCGATTTGTGCGAGTTTGCAAAGGCTGTGGGCATAAGCGATGAAATAATACTGCACATTGCAGAAGCTTGGAAAAACCAAACATCTGTGGATGAAGTCGTGCATAATTCGATGCTGAAACTCACCCTGTTGTATTTGATGGTTGGCGGAATGCCTGCCGCTGTTCAATGCTATATTGACACCAACGATATGTATGCGGTTCAACAGAAGCAGAAGGAAATTATGACTATGTACAGGTGGGACATATCTCAGTATGATTTGAACAGAAAACTTTACATAAAAGAGATTTTTGACTTGATTCCATCGGAACTGAATGCCAAGAACAAGCGTTTTATTCTGAAGAATCTTAACGAGCACGCTCGTTTTACGCGCTACGAGGACAGTTTCTTGTGGCTTAAGGATGCTGGAGTCGCACTGCCTACATACAATGCAGAAGAGCCTATGTTTCCTTTGAAACTTAATGCACAACGCAATTTGTTCAAGTTGTTTCTTAACGATGTAGGGCTTTTGGCATCACAGTATGCAGACGGAACTGCACTTCGCGTTTTAAGTGGCGATGTGAACATAAATTATGGCGCAATTTATGAGAATCTTGTCGCTCAGGAACTAAAAATACACGGTTATGATTTGTATTTTTTCAATAGCAAGAAGCAGGGAGAACTTGACTTTGTGATAGAAAACGATGCGGAGATAATTCCAGTTGAGGTCAAGTCGGGCAAGGACTATGAAAGGCACAATGCGCTGAAGAATGTATTGGATTCGTCAGCATATAATATAAAGAAGGCATACGTATTGTGCAACAGCAATTTGCGTGTCAGTGGAAATATAATTTATGCACCGATATATATGCTTATGTTTATTAAACGTAATGTTATGAGCAGTAACACAATATACAAAAACGATTTTGCAAGTCTTAAACTAAAATGAAACTTTTATAATACAACAATCAAGGATGGTTCAATGCCGTCCTTTTTTTCTTCCAGCCTTCCAGCCTTTTCGCCTTTTAGCTTTTTAGCCCATTCTACAACATCATCCCCACCGATATCCTTCCCTGATGAATGTCGCTACCGCTGAAAAAATGCGAATACGAGTATCTTAAATCAAGGAATATTGCAATGTCGTTGCCGAAGGCGTATGATATGCGGAAACTTGTGTTGCTTTGCAAAGAATGTCCCGAAAGAATTTCGTAGGTTTGTCGTATGGGGCTTTGCCAGATGGTGTTCCCGTAAAGAAGCAGATCGTGGCGGGCGCTGGCATAGAAACCGAGGTCAGTATAAAGACCAATGAGTAGAGATTTGCCTTTGTAGCCGTATTGTCCGCCGATTTTTCCGCCTACGTGGGCTAATGACAGTTGCTGTGCCGGTGAATTGTATTTCTCGCTATGCGACAAGTAACATGCTTGGGCGGTAATGTTCCAGTCGTGGATTTCTACGGTTTGTCCGTATAATGCAGAAAGTTGCAGATTCAGGTTTTCGGCAGAGAACTGCTCAAGGCTCATTATCTGCGGATAGACATTGTCGGCGGCATCACCAAAAATGTTTTCTGTTCCCAATTTTCGGCTGTAATCTGCATTGAGTTTTATGCCCCACGCGGTAGATTCTTCGTGCAAGTATGCGATTTCGCCTGACGTCTGGTGTTCGCCAGCCCGAGCCATCGGCAGTTCGTTGAGCGAAGATATTATCTTGATGAACGCGAAGTAGTTGTAGGCAATGTTGCCATGCCATCCGCTTCCATCGGGAACAATGCCAAGCGAACTGCCCACGCGGTAGCCCTTGTAGTAAGTGTTGTAGTTGCTTCCTTGGAAACGGTAGTAGTGAGTGCCCAATCCTGTGAAATGCACGACATTCGGAACACCAAGTTCACTGAAAAACCTTAGGCTGTTGGTTTGCTTGTACTTTCCTGCGTTGAGGTCAAGTCCGACAAGGTATTTTCCAGCAATCCTGCGCGATGCTCCGACAGTTGCGTCGATGTCGGTGACCAGGTTTTTGGGGCGTGGGTCTATCTGGCGATAGGCAAGGTCGGCGCGGTACTGGGCTTCGACACCTAATTTCCAGTTGTTGTCGAGCGCTGTGTTCACACCGCCGCCGAAACGGTAGTTCTGGAAGCGCAGGTCACCGCCAACCGAGTCGCCGAGCGTGTATGGATAAAGCATAGCGTAGTCGCTTGTCTCGTTGAACTGCACATCGGCAATCTTGCCGTTGGTGTACAAGGCATTTCCCCAAGTAGCGCCCTTCTTGTAGGTTATGAATGTGTTGGCAGTGAAATTACCAGAAATCTCTCCTTTGCCCAGCTGAGGAATTACGGCTCGGCTTTCGTTTCTTAATGATGCTCCGACAGAAACGCTTGTCAGTGAATATTTGCGTTTCAAAACCTTGACGGATGGTTTTACATACGATATGAAATTGCCGTATTTTTCCGTGCCGTCGTTTATTCTTTTAGCAACGGGAATGGTGTCGTTGGTGGCATTGGCGATGGCAGATAGAAGAATTAATATGCTGGTAAAAAATGTGCGCATGCGTGGGTTGTTTCTAGGTTTCTATGGCTTCGCCGTTTCTATGTTTGAATGTTTCTGTGTTTCTATGTTTGGGACGATGCACGCATCGTCCGTTTCAATCGTAAATCGTCAATCTAAAATCGTAAATCAATTCATTGGTGTTACCCCATCGTATGTTACTCCATTTGCTGGTGTACCGTTGGCATCGGTAGCAGTTCCTTGCTGCTCGATGAGCGAAGGGACGCATTCGGTATTGAAGTCGTCGGTGGAATTGTTGGTGTCCTTCAGCACTCTTCGTCCGTCGGACGTTAGCGACAGCATTTTGCGGCGAACGCTCTTGAAAAAGCGTGTCTGGTCGTGGTCGATTGTTCCGCAGTGAGTCCAGCCTGCATCGATGTTTGGCGGCAGGATGTTCCATTTGCGTTCTGCTTCCACGCTACAATTCACGCCGTCGATAATCCATTCGTTAGGAATCTGGTAGGCGGTGCGTTGCATATCGAAGTCGCCGGCAACAAGATGCATCGTGTAGTTGTAGGTGTACGAATAGCTTTGCAGGTATGCATCCTTGGCGATTGGAATCCTTGCTATGGCGTACGATCTGAAACCGCGGTTGTGCAAAATCCAGTAGCTTGCCGTGTAGCAGTACCACTTGTCCAAGTTTGGCACGGTGGCTCCGTCGATGTCCATATTCGATGGCGACGATGATTCGTCGTACCATTCGAAGTCGGCGTGACTAAGGTCGAACGAGTTTGGATTTGCGTCGCGGTGGTCGATGCCGACATCACAAATTACGATACTTTCGCCTGGTTGCACGGGATGTTCGGTTCCGCTGCCAGGGATTACATAAATGGCTTCGACAGTCATCGTAGTGGCTTGAATGTCGGGCGAGTAGTCGTATTTTGTAGTCGAGGTGAATTCCGATTCCAGAATTGCAACGCCATCGGCATACAGCACCTTGTCGGTATTGTTGTACAGTTTTATATAGCTGTCGCCGTTGTAGGTTGTGCCCGACGAACGCAGTGTGCCAGTGAAAAAGATTTCTTCGATTATGAAGTCGTTGCACGAAACCATAAGGTAGGTGGTGATTGGAAAGCCTGTTTCGTCGATAATATTTACCGAACTTACACTGCCGCTCAGCATCGCGTTGCAGGTTACACCATCGACAATGTATTCCACTTCGGCGGTATAGTCGCAGTCGTACAGACCTTTGGTAAGTTCCACTTCGTTGCCGTAACTTACGGTTTTCACTTCGCCTGTGGTGCGGTTGGTGAACTTTACGGTCTGGTTGTTCCGTGCGGTTATGTTGGCATTTTCGGGAAGGATAATCCTTATGTTGCTTGTCGGGAAAACAAAGTTTACATTGTCCTTCTTGCAGGATGTGAATGCGAGGATTGTCGCAAAAATCATTAAAAATAATATCTGTTTCTTCATATCTGTAATTTTAAAATTGGCTAATTATGACATAAAATTGAGATTATCACATTTTTGTTACCCCCACGCAGTCATTCCGTAAGACAAAGCGAACAGGCGCAGGAACGAGCCTTGTGAACCTGTCTGTACGGAATCTCCTTCTAATATTGGTTCAGTAGGAGATTGTTCGCTTCGCTTCACGAGGCTGTAGCGTACCGCACAATCGAACATTACAACGCTCTCCGTTCCGTATCGCGTGTATGTTCTGACTTGCGGAATGACCGTCTCTTTTATAGGGAATTGATAATTTTCTGTTTTCATATTTTACGAATTTTAAATTTTCATATTTATTTCCATTCCGAAATAAGGCGTTGCATTGCGCCTGATAAGCACATCGTTGCGTCTGAAGTCGGAGGTATAGTCGAGCAGTTTGTTTACAAAAAGCGACATGCTAAGCCATTTGCCAATGTTCTTCGTGACTTTCAGGTTTATGTATATCGCAGGTGGAATTGTGTATTTCTCGTAGGCCGATTCGCTGAGGTTATAGACGAGGTGGCGCAACAGTGGATTTTCGGCAACGGCTTCGTCGGTGTAGTCGTGCAACTGACCGTCGGTTACCGAAAGATATTGCACTGGAATGCAGTTCTGTTCCATACGCTTTGTCGAGACGAACCACATTGCCTGCACCGATGTCGAGAAAATAAGTTTCAGTTTCGGGATTTGCGTATCAAGGAACAAATTGGTGCTTAATTGCTCGTTTATGCGTCCGTCGTTCCAGTCGTAAAGACCGATGTAATTGTTGGAAATCACCACATTATCCACCACACTGCTGACGGGGTAGAACATCGGACGACTGTTGACATAAATGCTACGGAACCACGCTCCGCTGAACTTTATGGCCGTGCATAGCGGTTTTATTCTTGCCGATGAAAATTCCCATTCAATACCAATCTTGTCTTGTCGGCTACCATTTTCGACAAAACTGTACCCGCCAAGTATCCTTCGTGCTTCATAAGTGATGTCGGCAAGTTCGGGACGGGCAGCAAGGTTGGCATCTATGGTGGTTTCGTCGTAGTCCTTGTAGTCGAATGCCGTGTAGGTGCTTGAATAGCGGAATCCCGACGACATTTTCTCGTCGAAAACGCACACCCAAAGCCGATAGCCTTCAATCTCGAAGTCAACGCGGAACTCGCCTTTTAGGTTTCGTGCCGGTTGAAGCGCAAAGTTGGTAGCATCTTCCTTGTAGCTCAATATGTTGTATCGGCTGAACTCCGCAGGGTTGCTCTGGTTGTAGTAAGCTAACTGTATGATGTCTATGTAGTTGGCATCGGGGTAAAGATAGTTCATTGTAGGCATTTTGGTTGTGTGTCCGATTCCGCCCGAAAACGATATGCTCCATTGCTTTTCGCCGAAGTGAGGCAGTGTCCATTGCAGATTTATGCGAGGGTCAAGGTAGAATTTTCCATGCATTGCGTATTCCTTTGACAATCCGAGAATTGAGGTTGAACGCGCACCTATCCGTGCTTCGAGAAGATGTTTGCCGATTCTGGCGGTTATGTAGTCCTGAACATAAAGCGACAGTGTGTGCGAAGCGGGAATTTCGTTGTATTGGCGCGGACGGCTGCCCCAGCCCTTGGTCGATAGCGGATGCGAAAGGTCGTATATCTGCCCTTTGCCGAAATTCTTCGACATATTCCATTCCGCACCGAATTTCAGAGCGTTCACTATGTGCTGGCTGTTGAACTCAAAGTCGGTGGTTGTTTTTGCAAACGCGGTGAACGGCTTGCCATCGACCTTGTAGTTGGCAACATATTCGCTGAAAAGCAGATATGCGTCGTATTCGTCGGGGTCGTTGCTGCTTGGCGCTATGCCTGCCCGCGACGGTGCCACAAGCACTCGGCGTTCAAGGTTGTCGAACTCCTGAGTTAACTGCATATTGACGATAGTTTTCTGGTAATGGCCATTCGCATTGGGCAAAATGCTGATTCCATTTCCTACGGCTAGTTTGTGGTAGGTCGATTTGAAGGTGTTTATGCCCGAATAGCTGAGGTTTTCGTCGGTTTTGTAGTTGTCGAATGAACCTGTATATTCCGCCGATGGTGTAATTTTCAACGTTACCTTTTCTTTATTTAGAGTGCTTGTCAGTCGTGCCGAGAGGTTTGCCCGCTTGTATTCTTCGAGCGGATTGCGAATGTCGGCGTAGGCGTTCAGCAGACCACCGTCAATGTTCAGGATGTGCGATTTGCTTGAATCGAGAGCAAAACCTTTTCCCAGCGACAGAAGCTGGCTCTTGTCGTCGGCCTTGAAGCGGGCGTTTAGTTTTGTCGGTTTTCGTATTTTCTTGATGTTCACCACTCCGCTTGTCAGGTTGCCGTATTCTACCGATGGTATTCCGCGCATAACTTCTATGCTTTCGATGTCGTCGGTGCTGATGGTTCGCATATCGACACCGCGGTTGGTCATATCCATACCGTCGAAGCCACCGTTCTGCATATACTGCATATTTGCATCGGTGTTTATTGGTGCGCCATCGACTACGAACAAAGTGCCGAGCGAATTGGTAGAGTATTGTGAACTGTTCGTTTTCTGTCCGCTGGAGCCGAGCGAACCAGTTTCACGCAGCGATATGGAGTTGCCCTGGGTGAGCGATGGCGTCTGCGAAACACCACCTGGCAGAAGTTCCATAAGGTCGCCGATGCTTGTTGGTTGCAAGTGGCTCATTGCGTCGCGCCCGATGGTCGATACCGAACCGATTTTCTTCGATTCGGAGGCCGTTACAACGACTTCGCCGAGCTGATAGTTCTTTTTTTGTAGGTAGAATGTCAAGGAGAGGTCTTTTTCAAGCTTTATGCTTGTTTGCTGCGTTTCGTATTGTATGTGCGAAATGTATATTGTGTATTCACCGTTGCCGAGTATCAGTTTTGCCGTGCCGTTGTCGTCGCTTACCGCGCCAGTCGATTTGCCGTTGCTGTCCGAAGCATATATGTATGCATCAGCTACTGGTGAATTGTTTGCCTTGTCCAGTAGCTTTATTGTCAAGGTGTTGCCCGCAAGTACACTCGCAGGCAACACACAAAAGCACAAAATGATAAAAATAATTTTCATCGTTTGCAAAGGTACAATGCCGCGATGCTGTCAGTCAATCACAACAAATAGGGATTTGGGGTGGCAAAAACTACGACAAATGGGGATAGGAGCGTATGTGGCGTCACGGTAGATTTGCATTGTCGTTTCAAAACGGAGAAAATTTTATGGATTTGATTAATAATTAAAAAGTTAAGAATATGAATTGTAAAGTTTTATCATTGTTTTTGTTTTTTATTGGCTTGTCGTTTGCCGTTGGTGCGCAGACGCAGGAAATAAGTTTTGACTGGTATTCGGCTGCTATTGCCGAGGCAAACGCGCAGAACAAGGCCCAGACCACCATTTATGGCACTAAGGTGGACGATGCTGGGTATGTATATACTTTGGCAAGTATGGGCTCCGATGCCGACACAACTGGCGATGTGGCTGCTACGCAGGGACATTTGCTGGGTGAGGATATGACGGGCGCTCCATACTCCGGAACGAGCTACAACAATAACATTATGTTGGTAAAGCACGATTTCAGCGGAAATGCCTTGTGGAAGGTTTATTCGAAGAACGGTGATGTTGATGTGGCATCGAGCGACTACACGCCAACTGCCGACGGCGGTGCATTTCTGGCATTGAAAGCCCGTCACACAAGCGCCAATTTCTACGGAACAGACATTTTGTTGCAGCTAGTGGGCAACAATGGTACCGAGACAACAATTTCGTTTTCGTTCCCCGATGCCGACTATCACAATGTGTATCAGCCAGTTTTTGTAAAGGTAGATGCCGATGGAAACATTAGCAGTGCAGTCCGTGCAACAGTCGATTGGAATCCAGTTGACAATCCGACAACAAGCAGCGCTTGGGGAACATCGGATGGATTTTCACTTTACGGAGCAGCACAGGATGCCAACGGAAATTTCTTCGTTACGGGCAACCTTAGACGCACGATGCACATTGGCGAGAATGAGATTTTGGCACACAATGTTGCCGACTGGGACGGTGGTTCTGCGTTTGCAGGCTCAGCATTTGTGCTGAAACTCAACAGCGACCTTACCTATAATAGTCATATTGTTACTGGCGGCTCGTCGGTTGGTGAAACTGCCAAGATGATGAAGTACAGGGACGGAAAATTGTATGTCGTTGGTTATCTGAAAGGTGCAAATGCTGTTGTTTCGCTTGGTAATTCGCAGATTACACCCGACGACAAGTACAGTTTCTGGACTGCAAGGGTAAATGCTTCCGACTTGTCGGTTGATTATTTGTCGCTGGTGCAGGGTGCTTTGGTTAATAACAAGAACTTTATGCAGATAAATGCACTTGAAATCGCTCCCGACAATTCAAGTTTCTTTGTCGCTGGTGGCGTTCAGGGAGGTTTCAATGTTGGCGATGATGAACTTTCGGCACAGGCAGCTATGTACGCAGGCTTCGTTTTCCGCTGCAATGCCACTACAGGTGTTGCCGACAAGGGCTTTGTAAAGCAGACAAGCGGAATTTCAAATAGTTTCGGACTTGCCGTGAATGCTGACAGCGTTTTCGTTTACGGCTACAACTGGGCAACTTCGCCAAAATCGCTCTACTTCGATTCGTTCAACCACAATCTTGAAACTTCTGCATCGTACATTCTGGGCGAATCAACAGGTTCGATAACTGCAAATTCGTGCGCAGTAAAAGGCGATTCTCTCTTGATTGCAACTCGCGTGCAGGCAACCAAGGCATTGGATTTTGCTTTTGCCGAAACCGCAACTTCTTACACCTCAACATATTCGTGGCAGGGCGTTGTTGCAAAATACACTTTCCCGGGATATGAATTTACTGCTCCAGCACCGCAAACCTACACTATTACGCTTAATGTTGGTGAAAACGGCACGGTTACTACCGAACCAGAATCTTTGACCGACTTGCTTGCCGACACGGAAGTCGTTTTCACAATTTCTCCAACGGAAGGCTACGAACTTGACGAATTCAAGGTTGACGGCGAAGCAGTTACAGTTGAAAACAATACATATACGCTTACCGTTACGGCTGATGCTACTGTCGATGTAACTTTCAAGTTGATACCTGTAGAACCTGAAACCTACACCATTACCTTGAATGTCGGTGAAAACGGCACTGTTACTACCGAACCAGAATCTTTGACAGACTTGCTTGCCGACACAGAAGTTGTTTTCACAATTTCTCCAGCGGAAGGCTACGAGCTTGATGAATTCAAGGTTGACGGCGAAGCAGTTACAGTTGAAAACAACACCTATACGCTTACCGTTACGGCTGATGCTACAGTTGATGTTTCATTCAAACTTGTTACTTCCATTTTGTCAGACGAAGCAAGGAACATCGAAATCTATTCATACGATAACGAATTGGTGATTTCTGGTGCAGAAGGCTTGAATGTAATGGTATATAATATGTTAGGTCAGGTTGTGGAGTCGTTTGCCGTTGTAAGCGATGTAGAAAGACACAATTTGCCGCAAGGAATGTACATCGTGAAAGTTGGTGATAATGATACAGAAAAGATACTCGTTCGTTAAGATTTTTTGTTAAATTTCCTATGTCGGGGCAGATGTTGTTCATATTCTTATGTTTCGTGCCCCGACGCTTTTTTTGTTGAACGTAAATATTTATTAATATGAAGAGATTTTTCGGATTTTTAGCGGTAATAATAGTAGCATTTGCTCTTTTTTCCTGCAATGGAAAGAAAAATGCCGAGGTTGAACAAGAAGCTCCCGAAGCAAAGGTAATGCAGGTTGACGATGCGCTTGCAAAACTTGATGCAATGGTCGGCGATACTGTGGAGATCGAGGGCGTATGTATGCATTTGTGCCGTCACAGCGGACGCAAAATGTTCCTTATGGGCAGCGATGATACACAGATTTTGCGTGTTGAAAGTGTGGAACTTGGCGAGCCTTTCAAGCAGGAATGTCTTGAGCATATTGTTTATGTAAAGGGCATTGTCAGGGAGGAGCGCATTGACGAGGACTACCTGAACGAATGGGAAAAGGAACTCGCAGGAATGGAGCAGCATGGCGAAGGTGCCGAGGGCTGTGGAGCTGAAAAGCAGTCGCGACAGGAAACTGCCAATACTCCCGAAGCTCGCATTGCCGACTTCCGCACAAAGATTGCCGAACGCAAAGCAAAGGAAGGCAAGGCGTATTTGTCGTTCTATCATATAGATGCGGTGGAATATGAGATAAAGGGCTAGAAGGCTAAAAGGCTCACGGGCTAACAGTCCAAAAGTCTGTAAGCCAGCAAGCCTGTGAGCCCCGAACCTAGAAACGGCGAAGCCATTGAAACCTAGAAACCTGAAACATTGAAACGGGCGTAGCCCACAGAAACCAGAAACATTTTATGATTGATTGCATTAACCTAACCCATTACTACGGCAAAAGGTGTATATACGAAAACCTTAGCTTTTCCGTGCCACAAGGTCGCATACTTGGACTTTTGGGCAAGAACGGAACCGGCAAGACCACGACCATCAACATTCTAAGCGGTTTTCTGAAGCCCCGTAGCGGAGAATGTCGTATTTTCGGGCAGAACATAATTGGTATGAATCCCGAACTTCGTCGCGACATCGGTCTGCTCATCGAAGGACATATTCAGTACAGTTTCATGACTATCCGCCAGATAGAACGCTTTTATGCTCGATTCTATCCGCAATGGGACAAGAATGTGTATTACGACCTGATGTCGATGCTGAAAGTTGCACCAAACCAGCGCATTTCGCGAATGTCGTGCGGACAGCGGTCTCAGGTGGCACTCGGACTTTTGATGGCGCAGAATCCCAAGTTGCTGATACTTGACGACTTTTCGCTCGGACTTGACCCCGGATACCGCCGTCTGTTCATCGACTACCTTCGCGACTTTGTTAAATCGTCTGGAAAGACCGTTTTCCTGACTTCGCACATCATACAGGATATGGAGCGTCTCATCGACGACTGTATAATGATGGACTATGGCAAGATTATCTTGCAGATGCCAGTTGACGAGTTGCTTGGCAAATATCGTCAGTATAACTTCAAGTTGGCGGGAAATAGCACCTTGCCCCCAATGGCGGATGTATATCATCCTACGGTAATCCGTGGCAATGTCGAACTTGGCTCGTTCATGGATGCCGACGAACTGAAATCGCGGTTGGTGGCAAATGGTGTTGCTTTCGAGGATTTTTCATCACAGAAGGTAAATTTGGAGGATGCGTTTATTGGGTTGACAGGGAAATATTAAAGAATTGATAATGGACAATTGACAATGTACAATTGATAATTTGTGGCGACGCGCCATGGCACGTCTCTACAAATCTAATCATCAAATTTTCGAATTTTCAAATCATCAAATAATAAATCTCGCTATGCTTTATAAGGAATGGATAAAAACTCGTTGGTTTTATGCGGTTGCATTGCTGACAACTTTTGCACTTTGCGGATATGTGCTTTTGAACATCAATAGGCTGGTGTCGCTGAAAGGTGCCGCCCATCTGTGGGAGGTTGCGATGTTTCGCGATGCCATTTTCATTGATATGCTACGGTATGTTCCGCTTTTGGTAGGGATTGTGGCTGCGGTGGTTCAGTTTGTACCTGAACTGGTTCATAAGCGGCTGAAACTTACAATGCACTTGCCACGCGGATATGTGCGCTCGGTGATGGAGATGCTTCTGTTTGGCTTCGGATGCCTTGCATTACTGTTCTGCGGCAATCTGGTTATGCTTCTGCTGGGCTTGCAGACTTTTTTTGCCGATGAAATAGTCTGGCACATTGTTTTGACCGCCTTGCCGTGGTATCTGGCAGGTTTGTCGGCATACATACTGGTGGCTTGGATTTGCCTTGAACCGGTTTGGCGCAGACGGATTCTCAACATCTTGATTTCCATTGCCTGCCTGCGAGTTTTCTATATGTCGCCAGCGCCCGAAGCATACAATAGGCTGTTGCCGTGGCTGACGGTGCTTGTCGTAGTGAGTTTGGCATTGCCACTTTTGTCGGTTGTTCGTTTTAAGGAAGGAAAGGAATAGTTATGAACAAGATAGAGAAACTTTTAGTGATTGTTGGACGCACATTTTTTGTATGCGTATGCGCTTTTCTTGTCGTGTGGATTCTTACTTGGGCTTTCCATTTTGCATCCGACACTTCCGAGAAACCTCCATTCACCTTGTACAGCGCTACCATTGATGACTTTGCAATGTTCAAGAACGAAGATACAGGAAAACATTACTACGATTCGCACACCAACGAGTACACCGAGGCGCAGTTTTACGAAATGCTGCCGACTTTCTACTGCAAGCAGTTGATTGTGAATGAGAAATTGCCCGACACCCTGTATGGACGACCAGTGAGTGCGAAATTCATACAGAACGAGAACTTTACATTCAAGACTGTTCCTGCTGCTGTGAACAAGAGGGAAATTGCACTTTATCCGCTGATGGAATCAATGTCCGGGCGTGTTGATTTGGAAATGCCGACAGATGTGTTTCGCATTACGGGAAATGCCATCGAATTTGTCGATATGGCAACAAATTCGGTTAACGAGGCAAAATCCGATTTGTTCACTAAAATGTTTGTGCAGAAAGGTTTTGCCTTTCCTGCGCACATAATTTCGGGAAATCCGACCACAAAGAAGGAATACGACAATGGCTATCTTATCACCGATTCAAACGACAAGCTTTTCCACCTGAAAATGCAACGCGGTCGACCTTATTTGCGACCTATCGAGTTGCCGGAGGGCATTGTTCCCAAGCACATTTTTGTCACCGAATTCCGCAATCAGCGATCCTTGGCATTCATTAGCGACACTGAAAATCGTTTCTGGATGCTCGATGCCAAGAATTATGGATTTCAGAAAGCAGAACTTCCCGATTTTAATCCCGAAACCGATGGAATGATGATAATTGGCAACTTCCACGACTGGACAGTAAGCGTTTCATCCGGCGACAAACTTTGCTATTATGCACTTTCCGCCGACGATTTGCATTGCTTGAAATCATACGAAGTTCCAGCAGAAGAGCCTACCAAAATACAACGCATAGGCAACATACTGCTTCCTATTCAGTTGAAGTTCCTGTCGGGACTTGATGGAGATGTTTGGCCGAGAGTGGCGGTATTGGGTGAATAACTATAAAAAACGCCTCGGGTTTCCGAAGCGTTTTTTTGTTTGTAATGTATTATGCTTTGCAGTTGCCGCCTTCGCAGTTGAGCAGACAGTTGCTGCATTCGGTAAGTTCACCACGCAGACGTGAGTTTATCATAGCCGAAATGCGTTCCTTGAGCGGTTCGATGTGCATGTTCAACAGAATGTCGTTGGCAAAGGCGAACATAAGCATCAGCTTTGCTTCCTTGATGCTAATTCCGCGCTGACGAAGGTAGAACAATGCTTCTTCATCGAGCTGACCAACGGTTGCTCCGTGGCTACACTGAACATCGTCGGCATAGATTTCCAACTGCGGCTTGGTGGTCATGCGGGCTTCGCCAGTGAGGCAGAGGTTGCGGTTGGTCTGGTAGGCAGCCGTCTTCTGCGCGCCTTCGTGGACGATGATTTTTCCCATAAAAGAACCGCGTGCTTGCTCGTCGAGTATGCCCTTGTAAAGCTCGTTGCTGTTGCAATTTGGAACAAGATGCTCGATAAGCGTATAGTTGTCAACATATTGCTGGCGGTCGATGAGGTAAAGCCCGAGCAAATTTGCATCGGAATGCTCGCCGTTTAGACGAACGCGCAGGTTGTTGCGTACGATTCCGCCGTGAAGTGTGAGTACAAACGACTCAACATTTGCATTTTCGCCAATTTCGGCAAGGTGGCTGCTGACGAGGCTCGACTTGTCTGGTTCGTTCTGCAGAGTGTAGTGCGTAAGCTTCGATCCGTTGCCGACAAACGATTCGGTAGTGTCAATCACGAAGTTGCTGCTGCTGTTGAGAGTATGGTCGCAGACAACTACCGATAGCGACGAATTTTCGTCCAGTACAATCAGGTTGCGCTTGATTATGTTCTTGTTGCCGAAGCCGTGTGTGAGGTTTATTATCTGCAAGGTCTTTTCGGCGTGGGTGTTCTTTGGAACATATACGAAAAGTCCGTCGTCGGCAAGCATGGTGCTGAGGTTCACGAATCCGTCGCCGAAAGTAGATGCGCTTCGGTTGTAGTATTTCTCGAAAATGTCGCGGTGCTTCTGCTGTGCCTCCTTCATGCTGCAGATAATAATTTTACCGTCCACAGCCTTGTTGTTGTCGTAATACTTGCCGTTCGACAGCAGTATTACATCAGCATCCATGTTTTCGACTTCGCACTTGAAATATTCGTTTAGGTCGATGTTGGTCTTTGCCTGCATTATGCTTCCGAACTCGGTGCTGAAAATGTCGTTGACATTGAGGTTGCGGTAGTTTTCTGTCTTGGCAGTAGGAAGTCCGTAGCTTTTGAACGCATTAAAAGCTTCGTTGCGCTTCGCGAACACGAAATCGGTGTCGGACTTGCGGAACTGTTCGGCGCAACTTTCAAAAATGTCTATGTATTTTTTCTTGATGTCCATGATTTTATTCTCCGAGCTGTTCCTTAATCCAACCATATCCCTTTTCCTCGAGTTCGAGAGCCAGTTCCTTGCCGGCAGTCTTCACGATGCGTCCGTTGTAGAGGATATGAACCACATCGGGTACGATAAAGTCTAGAAGCCTCTGGTAGTGGGTGATAACTATGCACGATGTTTCGGGAGTTTTGAGCTTGTTTACTCCGTTAGCAACTATTCTGAGAGCATCGATATCAAGACCTGAGTCTGTTTCATCGAGAATAGAGAGGCATGGGCGGAGCATTGCCATCTGGAAGATTTCGTTGCGTTTCTTTTCACCACCCGAGAATCCAACATTTACCTGACGGTTTGCAAGGTCGTCCTTCAGTTCTACGAACTCTTTCATCTCGCGGGTGTATTTCAGAAATTCCGATGCAGTCAATTCGGGCAAACCGCGGTATTTGCGCTGCTCGTTGATGGCGGTCTTTATGAAGTTTATCATGCTTACGCCTGGGATTTCAACCGGGTACTGGAAACTTAGGAAGATGCCTTCCTTTGCGCGTTGTTCTACGCTCATTTCGAGTAGGTTGCGTCCTTTGAAGATAACTTCGCCTTCGGTAACCTTGTAGTTCTCGTTTCCTGTGAGGACAGCCGACAAGGTCGATTTTCCAGAGCCGTTGGGTCCCATTATGGCGTGGACTTCGCCGGCCTTTATTTCGAGGTTTATGCCTTTGAGTATTTCTTTGCCGTTGATTTCGGCGTGTAGGTTCTTTATAGTTAGCATAGTGATATGATTTTTTCGGTTTTACTATGAGATGTTGCACGCAACATCTTTACTTTTGCTTGTGACGATGCGTGCATCGTCCTTGCCTCTATCGATTTGCGGATTCCGTGAGGATAGTAGTCCTTGGTATCGTCGAAGATTGCTATGGCTTCCGATCTGATTTCGGGGTATTGCTCTCCGATTTTCATGAGCATGTCGTAGGCGGCAGAGCGGACCGATGCCTGCAACTTGTTGTCCTTTATGCTGTTGAAGCAGAAATCCATTACATCGCAGCTTTGTCTTTCGTCGAGTTGCAGGTGCGAGAGTATTTTCAGAGTTTCGCGACGGTGTCCTGGCTTTGCGATGTTGGGTAGGTTGTCGATGAGCATTTGTGCGTATGGCTGTATGTCGGCGGCATTTCGTTCTGCATATTTGCACAGAACCCAGCTTGCCCGCCACGAGAAAGGCTCGTTTTCGAGAGAAAAGGCGACAAAACTACCAATCAGCTGCCTGTTTGCCAGCAGGTAGTTCGTCGTAGCCTTCACATCGAAGTACTTGACTGTGAGAAGTGGTAGTATGTCGTTTTGTCTTTCCATTATTGTTCGTTACAGATGCTGAAACAAGTTCAGCATGACTGGTTAAAGTAATTATCCGACACTACCCTCCAAGCTTATTTGTAGCAGTTTCTGAGCTTCGACGGCGAACTCCATCGGCAGACGGCTGATGACTTCCTTGGCGTAGCCGTTTACTATCAGTCCGATAGCCGTTTCGGTTGAGATGCCGCGCTGGTTGCAGTAGAAAATCTGGTCTTCGCTGATTTTCGATGTCGTAGCTTCGTGCTCGACCACTGCCGTTTCGTTGTTCACATCGAGGGTGGGGAAGGTGTGAGCTCCACACTTGTCGCCCATGAGCAACGAGTCGCACTGCGAGAAATTACGCGCATTGTCGGCGTTCTTGCCAATCATCACCATACCGCGGTACGAGTTCTGGCTTCGTCCTGCCGAGATACCTTTAGATACTATTGTACTGCTGGTATTCTTGCCGATGTGAATCATCTTTGAGCCTGTGTCTGCCTGCTGGAAGTTGTTTGTAACGGCTACCGAGTAGAATTCCGATACCGAGTTGTCGCCTTTGAGCACTGTGCTCGGGTATTTCCATGTGATTGCCGAACCGGTTTCTACCTGGGCCCAGCTGATTTTTGAGTTCTTTCCGTTGCAAAGTCCGCGCTTGGTTACAAAGTTGTAGATTCCGCCTTTGCCTTCCTTGTTTCCTGGATACCAGTTCTGTACGGTCGAGTACTTGACTTCGGCATCGTTTTCGGCAATAATTTCCACTATTGCGGCGTGCAACTGATTTTCATCACGCTGTGGTGCGGTACAGCCTTCCATGTAGCTTACATACGCGCCTTCGTCGGCTACTATCAGTGTGCGTTCAAACTGACCAGTGTTGCTTGCGTTTATGCGGAAATAGGTCGAAAGTTCGATAGGGCAGCGCACTCCCTTGGGAATGTAGCAGAATGAGCCGTCGCTGAACACCGCCGAGTTGAGGGCTGCAAAATAGTTGTCGCCCGATGGCACAACCTTGCCCATGTATTTGCGCACAAGGTCGGGATGGTTTTTCACAGCCTCACTGAACGAGCAGAAGATGATACCGTCTTCGGCAAGACGTTCCTGGAAAGTTGTCTTTACCGAAACGCTGTCCATAACAGCATCGAAAGCAACTCCCGAAAGTCGTTTCTGTTCATCGAGCGGAATGCCGAGCCTGTCGAAAGTATTTTTGATTTCGGGATCGATTTCGTCAAGCGAGTTGAGTTTTTTCTTCTGCTTAGGTGCCGAGTAGTATATTATGCTCTGGTAGTCGATGGGTGGAATGTCGAGGTGTCCCCAGTTGGGCTGTTCCATGTTTTTCCACTTCTCAAAAGCGTTGAGTCGGAATTCGAGAAGCCATTCGGGTTCACCTTTCTTCTGGGATATCAGTCGTACCGTTTCTTCGTTAAGACCAACGGGAATTTCGTCGGCTTCGATGTCGGAAACGAATCCGTACTTGTATTCCGATTGCGTGACTTCCTTTATAAGTTCCTTGTCCTGTGTGTTTTCAGACATTTTATTGTTTCGTTTTATTGGAGTGCAAAGATACAAAATTATTTACGATTGACGAAGTACGATTTACGATTTAATTGATTTGAAAGATTTGACGATTTGAAAATTTGAAATGGTTGGTTTTGGCTTTCTATGTTTCTAATATTTCGGAATTTCTAGTGTCGTTTTTGTTGGTGAACTTTTATTGTTGAAAAAACATTAGAATTTATTTGGCTTAGTAAAATCTAAGTGTTAATTTTGCAGTATAATTTTTAACTTTTAAAAAACATAATAGTATGAAGAAATTAGTTATTGTATTGGCAGTTATTGCAATGGCATTTGGTATGTCATCATGTTCAAAGAAGGGTGGCGCAGCAACTCCAACCGAAGCAACAAAGGCTTATTATGAATTGTTGAAGAAGGGTGATTTCAAGGGCGCAGTACAGAGCACTTACGACTACAACAAGGAAATGTCAAAGGAAGAAAAGGAATCTGTAGACGCTATGCTTGATATGACTGCAAGCAAGATTCAGGAAGCTATGAATGAAAAGGGTGGAATGAAGGATTTCACAGTTGGTGCTGAAAGCATTGAAGGTGAAGAAGCTACAGTAGACGTAACTATTACTTACGGAAACGGTGAAAATGAAGAAAAGACCGAATCTTTGAAGAAGGTTGGTGACGTATGGTTCGTTAAATAACGATGAACAAAACAGTAATAGTAATTTTAGTACAATTAATTTTCTGCATCGGATGTCAATCCGGTGCAGAATTTTTTATTGACGAATCCAAACTTCAGGAAGGTGACATTGCCTTTCGTGGGGGTACGAGTGTGTCGAGTTATGTCGTGGAAATTGCCGATAAGAACGGAATTTATTCCCATTCCGGAATGCTCGTGAAATATGAGGGCAAGTGGAAGATTGTTCATGCAGTTCCCGGTGAAGAAAATGAAACTGGTGGAATTCAGTACCTGAAGATGGATGACTTGGACTTGTTCTTTGCTCCCGATAGGGCTTGCGCAGGTTGCTTTGCGCGTTACGACACCACACCGGAAGTCCTCGAAAAGGTTGCGCAAGAAGCCATAAGGTGGTGGAAAAAGAAAATACTGTTCGACAACGATTATCTTCTTACCGACACAACGAAGTTGTACTGCTCACAACTTATTCAGTTGTCGTTCGAAAGTCAGGGCATCGATGTGGCTCAAGGTCGTTGCCACAAGTTTCCGTTAGCCGATGAAAAGGTTATTTATCCATCGGATATTTTAAATAATCCTAAAATTTCAAGATATTATATTTTGGAGGAAAAGCCGAAGAATTAGACTTCTGCTTATCGTTGCAAAATAATTCTTAACTTTGTCGTAAATTTTTACGGCGGTGAAACGAATTTTTGTATCGGTAACAAACGACATGACCAACGATCAACGCGTGAATCGCGTTTGCAACACATTGTGCGACATGGGGTTCGATGTGGTCGTGTTGTGCAGAAGGCTGAAATCTTCTGCCGAATTGGAATCTCGCCGATACATGGTCATACGTTTCCGTCTGCTGATAAACAAGGGATTTCTTTTTTATGCGTGTTTCAATCTAAGGATCTTTTTATATCTGCTATTTCATCGTTGCGATGCACTTCTGTCAAACGACCTTGATACTTTGTTTGCAAATGCGCTGATTTCCAAACTAAAAAGAAAGAATCTGTATTACGATACTCACGAACTTTTTACCGAAGTTCCCGAACTTCTGAATTCTGGCTTTAAGAAAAAGGTGTGGCTGTGGATAGAAAGGCATTGCGTTCATCGTCCAATTGCAACATATACCGTATGTAATTCTATTGCAAAGTATTACAATGAAAAGTATGGTCTCGGCATGAAGGTTGTACGCAATTTGCCGACATCAAAGGTAATGCATTCTTACGAGGGACGCGAAAACATCCTTCTGTATCAGGGTGCGCTAAATATGGGGCGTGGTATTGAGTTGCTGATAGAAATGATGAAGCATATTCCTGATTATAAGCTATATATTGCTGGCAAAGGCTATATGGATTCGGAGTTGAAAAAGTTGACTGCAAATTTGAATCTAACAGATAGGGTTGTCTTTACAGGAAATCTTCGCTTTGATGAGTTGCACAAACTTACATCTCAGGCAAAAATCGGCTTTTCGGTGGAGCAGGGCGAAAGTCTAAACTATAAGTATGCTCTTCCGAATAAAATATTCGACTATATCCAAGCGGGAACTCCAGTTGTTTGCTCCGATTTTCCCGAGATGCGTGCGGTTGTTGAAAGATATGCTGTTGGCGAAATTTTTGCTGGTCACGATGCAGAAAATCTTGCTGTATTAGTTAAGAATATGCTGTTTAATGATGCAAAATTAATTGAGTATCATAATAATTGCATTGAGGCTTCAAAGGTTTTGAATTGGGAAAACGAACAGAAAGTATTGTATGGAATATATGAAGGCAAGTAGTTTTGTAAGATTGGTATTGACGGCAATTTTTGTCATGTTTGCAGTGGTGTCGTATGCTCAGTCTGGGGATGCAGATTTCGACAAGGCTGAACAATTTTATTCCGAACAAAACTTTAAGAAAGCGGTTCCGTTTTATCGCAAGTCGGCTGATGCAGGAAATGTTTTGGCGATGTATGCCTTGGCAAACTGCTATTATTATGGTCAGGGCGTAGAACGGAATGTGGGTGCGGCTGTCGATTTGTGGCTTCAATGTGCCGAAAAAGGTCATGCAGAGGCGCAGAATAGGATGGGAGCCTGCTATTACGAGGGCGAGGCTGTGAAAAAAAATTACGATGAGGCTGCACGATGGTGGAAATTATCTGCCGATCAGGGAAATATGTCGGCGCAGTATGATTTGGGAATCTGCTATTACAACGGGCATGGCGTTGAGCGCAATTTTGAAAAGGCTATGGAGCTTTGGCATAAGTCGGCAGCGCAGGGCAACGCCGATGCAATCGGAATGTTGAAAATGTTTGAGTGAGGAAAGTTTCTTGTTTCAAGGTTTCTGGTTTCAAGTTTCTGGTTATACGCATACCTGAAACATTCAAACGGCGGTAGCCATTGAGCGGCGAAGTCCTCAACTAAGTTAACCTTTAGCTCGGCGTAAGCCAAACCTGAAACCTAGAAACGGGCATTCGCCCATGAAACTTGAAACTTAGAAATGGCGTAGCCACAGAAACAGCGTCAGCCACAGAAACGGCGTAGCCATTAAAACCAGAAACCTGAAACGTGAAACATTCAAACTGGCGCCAGCCTAGAATATTGCGAACATCTGCTTTGCGATGAGCAAATAGATTATAAGTCCCATTATATCGTTGAATGTGGTAATGAATGGTCCGGTTGCTATGGCGGGGTCAACTTTCATTTTCTTTAGCAACAATGGGATAAATGTGCCAAGAACGGTTGCGAACACAATTACCGAAAGCAAGGCAACGCTTACCGACAAAGTGAGTGCAAAACTGTCGGAGAAGAAGAAGTTGTATGCGAAAATCAAACCGCCGCATATAATTCCGTTGCATGCGCCTATACGGAATTCCTTGAACAACTTTTTGCCTGTTGAATGTATGTCGAGGTCGCCACTGGCGAGACCTTGCACCACGATAGCCGATGATTGTACACCTGCGTTTCCGCCCATTGCTGCGATTAGCGGCAAAAACATTGCAAGCGAGGTGTATGATGCCATTTCCTCGTCGAAGACACCTATTATTTGTGATGACAATACACCACCGAGCATACCAATCAGCAACCAGGGTATGCGCGATTTTGTCTGCTTGAATACGCTGTCCGAAAAGTTGACATCTTTGGTAATACCTGCGCTCAACTGGTAGTCCTCTTCGGCATTTTCACGGATGACATCTACAACATCATCGATGGTGATTCGTCCCATCAGTCTGCCTATGCTATCGACAACAGGAATTGCCACCAAGTCATACTTTTCCATGATTTTTGCAACTTCCTCGGCTTTGTCATCGGTTTTCACCGATACGGTGTCCTCTTCGAGAATGTTGACAATCTTCTGGTTAGTGGAACTGAACAGCAGTGACTTTAGAGATACCGTACCTTTAAATATATTATTGTCATCGACTACATATAGGTAGTAGATTTCGTCTATCAGTTCGGCTTGGTCACGCATTTCGCCAAGGGCTTGCTTAACGGTCAGATTTTCGTTTATAGCAACAAGTTCCTTGGCCATGATACCACCGGCGGTGTCTTCATCATAGCTCAACAGGTCAACAATATCGCCTGCTTGGTCGACATCCTTGACGTGCGAAAGGATTTCTTCCTGAACATCATCGTCCAAGTCGCCAAGAATATCGGCAGCATCATCGGATTCCATCTTGTCGATGAGCTGTTCACCAATGACATCGCTAGGTATGGTTTCTAGAAGTTTTTCACGCTCGTCGTCCTCGAGTTCTACAAGAACATCTGCCTTGGTTTCTGCATCGAGAAGCATGAAGATGAAAGAGCAGTCGTCGAGGTTTATTTCCTCGAAGTATTCGGCGATGTCGGCAGGATGCATTTCCTGAATCATCTCCGTAGCCCTTGCCGAATCTCGGTTCTTTACGACTTCGGTAAGTTCATCTAAGAATTCCTTTTTTAGTTCGACTGCCATCTTCCGAAAAATTTGTCCGCAAAGATACAATAATATTTACGAATAGGGAAGTATGATTTACGATTTCTCTGACAAGATGCAAAAGAGTTTTATGGGCTAAAAGGCTAGAAGAAGAAAAGGCTAAAAGTCCAACTGTCGAGCAGAAGACCTGTCTGACAGTCAGCCAGACCGTTAGACCGCAAGACTGTTAAAAATTTAGAACGGTGAAGCCCTCAGCGAAGTTAAAAATAGAAACGGCATCAGCCATTTAAACTTTGAAACAGCGTAGCGTAGAAACGGGCGTCAGCCCATGAAACGGCGCAGCCATTCAAACATGAAACAAGAAACATTCAAACGCCGCAGGCATTGAAACTAAGAAACAAAAAAAGGAATCAGATGCTGAAACCAGTTCAGCATGACATTCCTTTTTTTAGAAACGGGCATCAGCCATTTAAACTTGATACATGAAACAGTGCAGTGTAGAAACGGGCGTCAGCCCATGAAACGGCGAAGCCCTCAAACTTTTTAAACCCTTGAACTTTGAACCTTAAACCAGAAACATGAAACTTGAAACATTCAAACTGGCGCAGCCTCTATATCAAGCTTACCACCATGCACACTGCCATAAGTGCAGCATAGTACACGAATATCCTTGTGTCAAGATATTCTTTCGGTCGGATCCCATAGAGTGACTTTACAACAGAGACGAGGGCTATCTTTTCCATTATGTTTCCGACAAGGAAAGCGATGGCAACGCCTACAATCCCAATGAAATTCACAAGTATAAAACCCAATGCAACATTAACTACTAAGTTTATTGTAGCTGCTGCCAAAATAGGACGGCTCTCTCTTCTTCCAATAAGTATGCTTTCGGGAAGTATGAACCTGAACATGGCAGTAAAGCAGAATATGTTGAAAACCAACGCACTTTCGTAGAAATCTTCGTTGAATACCAGTGGGTACAGGTATTTGCTTGTAATTATGGCCAACATTGCAATGGGAATGCAAATGTGCATTATGTGCTTGTTTTCGCGCTTGATGCTTTCAAGTGCATCCCTTGTGCTTTCGTTGTTGGCTATTCGTGAGGATATTGCTTCCGACAAGGCAGTGACAGGCAACAGAATAAGTGGAAATTCTTTTGCTCCGTAACGGAATTGCGCGAAGGTACTTTCATCGAACTTGTATGCGACAATTAGACAGTCGATGTATTGTATGCCTTTTACTATCAGTACGCTAAGCATGAAAGGCGCAGATAATTTCAGGAAAAGTCCAATGTATTTCCCTGAGAATCTCAGTCGCGAATACCTTATTATAATAATTACGAGCCAAACGAATTTTACCATTGTTGCAAGCAAAAGACCGTATAGTCCGTAGCCGAGGTCGTTGGTTATTATTACGGGGATTGTGATGGCAAGTATCTGCAAAGTGAATACTATCGCACCGTATGCGGCAATGTGTTTGGGCTTATTTTCAATAAGATATATGTACTCGACAAGATTTGCAGGACTCGATAGTACTATGTATGCCAATAGTATTTTTAAATAAGGTATGCGGTTTCCGCTGAATCCTACTAATGTTGCAATTTGCGATTGTAGCAGGAAAATTGCCGTGGCTGTAATCAACGACAATGCTGTGAAGATTAAGAATATGTTGAAGTATGTTTCAGTTTTTTCTTGTTTCCCTTCTCGTTTCAACGAAAGCATTGTCTGCAACATACCGCCGGTCCAGAAGAAGCACGAAGCCCCCGAAATCAGCAGAAAAGTCTCGTATGTTCCTATTTGACTGATGCCTATGCTTGTCTTCGACAGGATAATGCCAATGAGAAGCAGTGCAACAAAACGGAACAACTGCAAAAATTGCAGTGCTCTTACGCTGTTCAGGTATTTGGAAATCAGTTGCACCTCTTATTTGCCAAGTCCTTCGAGGTAGCCAGCCATAATCTTCTGTATGTACTTTCCGATGATGTCGAATTCAAGGTTTACTATAGTGCCTACCTTGAAGCAGTGGAAGTTGGTCACCTGATATGTGTACGGAATTATGGATACGGAAAAAGTGTTTGCCTTCGAGTTCACTACCGTGAGGCTCACGCCGTTTACCGAAACAGAACCTTTTTCTACCGTGATGTTGCCTTTCGACTTGTCGTATTCGAAAGTGTAGTACCAGCTTCCGCCGTTTTCGGTAACATCAATGCACTTGGCTGTTTGGTCAACATGTCCTTGAACCAAATGTCCGTCAAAGAGTTTGTCCATGCTCATGCTACGCTCAATGTTTACTTCGTCGCCAATGTTCAGCAGCCCCAGGTTCGACTTGTCAAGAGTTTCCTTCATTGCCGTAACCTTGTAGGTCTTTGTCGGCTTATCTATTTCTACAACTGTGAGGCATACGCCGTTGTGGGCAACGCTTTGATCGATGCGAAGCTGGTCGCCAAAAGAGCATGTGAAATAAAAATGAATGTTGCTCTGTTCCTTTTCAATTCTGACCAGTCTTGCGGTTTCTTCTACTATTCCTGAAAACATATTCTAATTTATTTTTTGCAAAAATACAGATTTTTTGCTTTCTACAAGCAAGTTAATGGTTTGTAATCGCCTATTTGGCTTGGTGTTCCTTGCGCAGTAAGTCGTTGAGTTCCTTGACAGGATTGAAGGTTATCAGCGGTACTTCTACAAAAATAGTAAGCCAGTCGGCCATTGAGCCGTTCCATAGTCCCGGGTGTTCCAAAACCTTGATTGGTTTGCCGTTGTATGTCTTTTCAGATACAAAGCATGTTGATGTGTCAACGAATTTGTTCAAGTCGAATTTCTTGCCAGTGTAATCCTTGGTGTAGCATACGAGGTCAACAGGATTGAAGTGTGTCGATTTGTTGAAATAATCCTTTTGCTGTTCGTCGGCAAGGTTTATCTGGGCTTTTTCAACTATCTGCAACGAAACATTTCCGTCTTTTCTTACAAGAAATGGACCACCGCCAGGTTCTCCAGTGTTTTTCACCATTCCGCATACTCGAATTGGGCGATTCATGAATTTGCAGAGCGAGTCGTAGAGGTTTTCGTTTCTTTCTATGGTGGTGCAGAAGGTCTTTTCCAAGCTGTTGGCTATGCGGTTGCAATTTTCTGCCGACTTGTCGCTTTCGAGGCTCTGCATATACGACTTAATGTTTTCTGCTGTTTCTATCAGTACTCCACCGAGAAGTTTTTTGTATGGAAGAGTTTCTGGCATATAGTCCTGATGAACAATGTTATCGATATTCTTGATGAAGATAATATCGGCATCAATCTGATTAAGGTTCTGCAACAGCGAACCATGTCCGCCAGGACGGGTGAAAAGTTCGCCCGAATCTGTCATAACAAGGCTGCCATCGTTGTAAATTGCAACTGTGTTGGTGGATTTTTCCTGGAACGAGAATTTTACATCAACATTTAGTTTATTCTTTTGCAGAATCTTGTCTAGCAACGTGCGGAACATTTCGTAATGTTCTTCCGATACAGTGAATTCAAGTTTTGCTGGAGCTTCGGAATTATTCATTGCCACGCCTTCGAATATCTGTTCCTCGAATGCGGTGCGCGAAAAACCATTGTATTTGTGAAATTCTACAAGACCTTTTGGTAGACCTGCATAATTCAGTGGTTGGTGGAGTATGTGGTCGGAAACTTCCTCCAGATTTTCGGCATCCTTAATGCTGCCTTTCAGCGTGTCGAAAAATGCGAACTTGGGCAATGCATCTATTGTCGCTTTTACAGAGTAGTCGCCTCCGTCGTGGAGGTTTTTCAGGTTCGGCTCGTTGTTGAATGCTATGAGTCGCTTGAACATCCTGGTTGCCGCTCCCGATGCTGGCACAAACTTTTCTATGCTGTAGTTCTTGCTTTTATTATCGTATGTTTCGATGTATTTCTGCTGGTTTTCAATAATTGTTATGCCGTTTTCTGGTGTTGCAGGTGCAGCAATGTCAACAAAGTTTCCTTCGCTTTCGAGGAGGCTTTTCTGCCGTTTTATTTCGTTTTCGCTCAACATAATTTTTTCAGGTTTTTATTTTGGGTGCTAAATTAGTAAAAAATAGTGAGAATAAAATTTATTAAGAAAAATTAAATGGTGGAGTTGCCGTATTAATAATTTTCATCATAAATTAGTTAGTGTCTGCAATCCTCAAATCTTCAACCTTTAGTTCGCGCAAGCAAATTTTTCAAATCTTTCAAATCTTCAAACCCATTAAATCGTAAATCAAAAATCGTAAATCGTAAATATTGTTATATCTTTACGGCAAATTTTTGCACGGATGATTGATGTACAAAATATAATCAAGTCTTATGGAAGCCTTAAGGTGCTGAAAGGTATAGACTTGCATATAAAAAGATCGGAGATTGTGTCGATTTTGGGCGCAAGCGGAGCTGGCAAAACGACCTTGTTGCAAATCATTGGAACTTTGCTCAAGCCCGATTCCGGCAAGGTCATAATCGATGGCATAGATACCTTTTCGCTTGGCGAAAAGAAATTGTCGGCGTTTCGCAATTCGCATATAGGCTTTGTTTTCCAGTTTCATCAGCTTCTTCCCGAATTTACCGCATTGGAAAATGTGTGCATTCCTGCCTTCATTGCTGGTGACGGTAAGAGGGAAACGCGCATGCGGGCTCTCGAATTGCTTGACGCATTGAATGTCCGCGAGCGAAGCGAACACAAGCCATCGGAGTTGTCGGGCGGAGAAAAACAGCGTGTTGCAATTGCCCGTGCTTTGATAAACAATCCATCGGTAGTGCTTGCCGATGAACCTTCGGGAAACCTTGACTCGCATAATGCCCGCGACCTATATAAGATTATCTTCGATCTGCGCGAGAATTTCAAGCAGACATTTGTAATTGTAACGCACAACGAGGAGCATGCCCGTCTAACCGACCGTATGTTTACCATTTCTGACGGAGAAATACACCAATGAGATTCTTCTACGACAATACGATTTCGGGTGACCGCCATGTCCTCAGCGAAGAGGAGTCGAACCATTGTGCGCGTGTGCTTAGGCTGAAAGTCGGTGATGAAATTTTCATTGCAGACGGACAAGGAAATTTGCATCGTTCCGAAATAGAAACAATTGATAACAAACATACTACGATACATGTGTTAGAAACTATTGCGGAGTACAACAAGCTTCCTTATCGTCTTCACATAGCCATTGCTCCAACCAAAAACATGGATCGCTTGGAATGGTTTCTAGAAAAAGCCACAGAGATAGGAATTTCGGAAATTACTCCCATCATTTGTCACAATTCAGAGCGAAAAGTTGTGAAGACTGACCGAATGAACCGCATTGTGGAGGCTGCCATGAAACAGTCGTACAAGGCGTATCATCCACAGATTAACGAAGCGGTGAAGTTTTTGGATTTTGTGAAGAATGATTGTTCCGAGCAGAAGTTTGTTGCTCACTGCGAAAATGATGGCAAGCGAATATATCTTGCAGATGTTGTAAAGCCGAAAACATCTGTTACGGTACTTATTGGTCCCGAAGGTGACTTTTCGCACGATGAAATTGAACTCGCTTTGCAAACTTATGTTCCTGTGACGTTGGGTAATAGTCGTTTGCGTACAGAAACGGCCGCACTTGTGGCTTGTGATATCGTGTCGATAAAAAATCAGATGTTATAATAGTTGAGCGTGCAGACAATAATGCTTTATCCACTCCGTTATTGAAGCGGATTTTTTATGAAAAAATTAAATATGTGGAATAAGTAATTTACCCGTTGGATGAATTAGAATAATGCATATTTGACTTGACCGATAGGTTTATGATTCAAAAAGTTGAAATATTGTAACATTGTAAAAGCCGCAACTTTGGCAGACATTCTTGTAAAAAGTCCATTAGATTTTTTAGCATAGTTGCGTATCATCATTAGCTGGTCGTTTAGTTGGGAGAATACCGTTTCGATTCTTTTTCTAAATCGCTTGTATGCCCATGAAGGAGGTTCCCATGTCTTCTGGTTCAGTCTGTATGGCACTTCCAGAGTGATATTCGCCGTCTCAAAAAGATTCAATTGTACAGGTGCGCTGAGATACCCCTTGTCTCCAAAAATCATGCAATCGTGATATTCCCATTTTACATCTTGCAGATAATGTAGGTCGTGTACATTTGCTGCCGTCAAATCATAGGAGTGTATCACACCTGTAATTCCGCACAATGCATGAAGTTTGTAGCCATAGTAATGCATGTTCTGAGAGGCGCAATATCCCCATGCGGGAGCACGTCCCATATCGTCCTTGCCCAGCGTACATCTTTTGGCTCGCGCATTCTGGCAAACTTTAACAGGTTTTGAATCTATGCTGAATACATTTTCTCCGCCATCAATCCTGCGTGCTATTGACTTACGGATTTTCTCGCCGAGATGCATCGTTTTCTTGCGCCTCTGATTAAACTGTCGGCGCGTTATCAAATTAGGTATGGCATTAGGAAACTCATTGTTCAACCGATTGAAGAGATAATTTTCACTATCAATACCAAATGCTTCTGCAGTGATGGAAAGAGCGACTACTTCAATGTCTGAGAATTTAGGTACAACACCGCAACGAACAACATTTCCCTTTTCATTAACATGATTCTCTGCAAATTGTTTGCATATTTCAAGAATTTCTATGAACTTTGCAACGAAGTTGTGCATAACAATGAATAGTATTTAATGTTTTTTTGTCACCACTAAATTACTAAAAATCAGCGATATGTACAACTTTTGTGCATAATTATTTTTTTTTTAATTCAACCAACAGGTTAATTTGTATATCTTTGCAAGATGTTTAATTGGAAAAGTGTATATTGTCTAATTGTCGCTGTAATTGCTTTATTATCAGTATCTTGTGGCGAATATTCCAAGATAATGAAGAGCGGTGACAGTGACCTGAAGTATCGCAAGGTGTTCGAATATTACGAAGCCGAAGACTATTATAAGGCTCTTGGTCTTATAGAGGACATAAAGGCTGTGTACAAGGGCACCGACAAGTACGAGACACTTTGCTTTTATAATGCTTATTGCAATTATAGGCAGAAAGAGTATTCTTTGGCAGCATATCTGTTTAAGGAATATGCTCGTATGTATTCCAATACAGAACGCACCGAGGAGGCCGAGTATATGGCTGCCTACTGCTATTATATAGTTTCGCCTAGCGTTTCGCTTGAGCAAACATATACTGAGATGGCGCTCAGGGACCTTGAAGCTTTTAAGGAAAAGTATCCGGATTCAAAGTATGGCGAAAAGGTTGACGAGCATATAAAGGACTTGAATTTCAAACTTGAGACAAAAGCATACAACAATGCCATGCTTTATTATAAGATAAGCGATTACAAGGCGGCAATAGTTGCGCTAAGGAATGTGCTGTACGACTATCCTGCGACAACCTACCGCGAGGATATAATGTTCACAATGGTTAAGGCATCGTATACGCTTGCAACCAAAAGCGTTGAAAGTAAAAAGTTGGAACGTTACAAGAATACAGTGCAGGCCTACTATGCATTTTTGGATAAATTTCCTAACTCAAAGAAGATTAAAGAAGCAGAAAAATATTTTACAAATTCACAAAATTATATAGAGAATCAAAATGGACTACAAAAAGACTAGTGCTCCAACAAACTGCATCACACGCGATGTGGTCGAAATGGCTGAAAAGACAGGAAATGTTTACGAATCTGTTGTCATCTGCTCAAAGATGGCCGATCAGGTTAATTCTGACATCAGAAAGGAACTTTACAAGAAACTCGAAGAATTTTCGACCTTTAACGACAATCTTGAGGAAATCCATGAGAACCGCGAGCAGATTGAGGTGTCGAAATATTACGAAAAGTTGCCAAAGCCAACAAATATTGCTATTGAGGAATTCATGGCTGACAATGTTTACTACACCAACCAGGATATTAACATCAAGAAGGTTGAAGCTGAAGAAGAACAGGAACCTGTAGTTGCAGAAGTTCAGCAACCAGAACCACAAGAATAGCATTGTATGCTCAACGGAAAGCACATATTGCTCGGTGTAACAGGAAGTATTGCCGCCTACAAGGCCGCAAATATTGTCCGTTTGCTTGTTACACAAGGCGCCGAAGTAAAGATTGTGATGACTCCGTTGGCAAAGCAGTTTATTACTCCGCTGACGCTTGCAACGTTGGCGAAGAATCCGATTTACGTCGATTTCTTCAATCCCGAAAACGGTAAATGGAATTCACACGTGAGCCTTGGAATGTGGGCAGATGCCTATCTGATTGCTCCCGCTACCGCCAACACCATCGGAAAGATGGCAAACGGAATAGCCGACAATCTGTTGCTCACATCTTACCTTTCGGCAAAATGTCCGGTTTTTGTTGCTCCGGCAATGGATTTGGATATGTTTGCTCATCCTGCGGTGCAGAAAAACATCGAGACGCTGAAGTCGTACGGCGTGCATTTCATTGATGCCGAGGATGGCGAACTGGCAAGCGGACTTGTTGGTAAAGGTCGTCTGGCCGCACCTGAGAAAATTGTCGAAAGCCTTGATGCTTTTTTCAACGGACAGATGTCGCTGACGGGAAAGACGGTAATGGTAACGGCTGGTCCTACCTACGAAAAGATTGATGCCGTGCGCTTTATCGGCAACTATTCGTCGGGAAAGATGGGTTATGCCATAGCCGAGGAATGTGCAAGTCGTGGGGCAGAGGTTGTTCTGGTTTCTGGACCGACATCGCTGAATGTCCACAACGGCAACATAAAGTTGGTTAAGGTTAATTCAGCACGCGAAATGTACGAGGCTTGCAACAGCGAATTTCCGCAATGCAATGCCGCCGTGCTTTCGGCAGCTGTGGCCGACTTCACTCCGCAGAACGTTTCGGACACCAAAATCAAGCGCAAGGACAATAACCTTGAAATCACGCTCAAGCCTACCGACGATATTGCAGCAAGCCTTGGAAAGCAAAAGGGCGACCGCGTTTTGGTCGGTTTCGCCCTTGAGAAGGAAAACGAACTTGAAAACGCCATCGGTAAGCTCGAACGCAAGAACTTCGATTTCATAGTCCTCAACTCGATGAACGACAAGGGAGCAGGATTCAACCACGACACAAACAAGATTACAATCATCAACCGTAGCAAGGAAGTGAAAAACTACGACCTGAAGTCAAAAGTTATGGTTGCGAAGGATATTGTTGATGAAATAGAAAAACTTTTAAAGCCTTGATTATGAAAAAGATTGTTTCCATTATCGGCGCAATGCTCTTGGCTGTGGCTGCTATGTCTCAGGAGTTTGAATGCCAGATTCAGATTTCGCACCAGCAGCTTCAGGGAACCAACTACGAGAAGATTTTTCAGGAGATGCGCAAAGACTTGTACGAGTTCATCAACAATACGAAGTGGACTAACAATGTGTTTTCCAAGAATGAGCGTATCGAATGCAACATTTCCATAACAGTTGAAAAGGAAGTCGCTTCCGATGAGTATTCTGGCAAGATACAGGTAACATCGTCGCGACCGG
>JBGUHW010000217.1:0-5460 GCA_045112395.1 Bacteroidales bacterium | reverse complement strand
TGCTTCATGCGCATTCCAAGTATTGCTATCTTCAAACAATGTACAATGTTCGGTGCCCAGCCGAGTTTCTTTACTGTTTCGACTACGCCCTTCGAGAAGAATATGGATTTTTCATCGGCTGTAAAGTTGTCTTCGCTCTTGTCGGTGACCATATATTTTTTCTGGAAGAGGTCTTCGTTGTCGATGAAGTAAACCTGCATTCTAACCGGCTGTATTGACGCAACCTTTATGATAAGCGGATGGTCGGTATCGTTGATGACAAGGTTCATACCGCTGAGCCTTATGACTTCGTGAAGCTGGTTTCTTCTTTCGTTAATCACGCCGAACTTTGGCATGAATATGCGTATTTCGTTTCCGAGTTCCTGAATTCCCTGTGGGAGTTTACGGCAAGCAAGCGACATCTCATTGTCAGGAACATACGGTGCAATTTCCTGTGCTACAAATAAAACTTTCAGTTTCATGCGTTGTGTTTTTACTTCAAAATAAATTAAGCCACAAAAATAATAAAAATTTTTTCATTATTAGTGTCCAAAATAAACGAAAAGTTTTGGAAAATATTGTGCAGGTAGAATTGGAGAATGTTTTTCCGTTTTCTATAACGGAGAATGATTGACTGTCGTATAAGTCGAGCAGTGGTTTTGTTTATCGTATAAATACCTGTTTTACTGGTTTTCCTCGCCATACATCTGGCATTTCGATCCCAAGTATGTAGGCTATGGTTGCAGCCACATCGTATTGTGCAATTGGGCTGTCGTACATGTAGCCTGGTCGTACATTTTTTCCAAATATTACGAGCGGACTTTCCATGTCTTCCATTGCCAGACTGCCATGTCCATGGTCGTGTCCGCCGTGGTCGCCAGTTACGATGATTATTGTATTGTCGTATATGCCAGCATCTTTTAGTGCCTGTATTATGCGCCCGACGCATTTGTCGGCACGAGCCATATAGTCGTAGTATCCGTCCGAGTACCATCCGTATTTGTGCCCAGGACCATCGGGGCCATCGAAGCATGCTGCGTAAAACATAGGCTTGCTTTCTGTGATGTACTTTACAATGTGGTCGCAGTTTTCCTCAACTGGTTCCCAGCCCTCGCTGAAGAAATGTACGTGGCTTATAGCAAGGGTGTCAACGACATACTTTATGCCGTCCCATTCGAATGTGCATCCTGTCTCGGCATTGGGATATTGGTCGCGGATGATTGAGAATATTGTGGGGAAGATGCCGTTTTTGTTTGTGGTGGATGATGGCAGGTCGTGTTTTTTTGAATCCCAGGTTGTGTATCCGTGCATTTCGGGACCTACGCCCATGAACATCGATGCCCAGTTTACTCCGGAATCGGAAGGCAGAACCGAACGCTTGTGCATGTTGCAACTGCCGTTTTTTATTAGGCTACGTATGTTTGGTATGTTGTTGCGGGTATTGTCGAGGTCGTGGGCAGCCCAGCCGTCCAGACCGATAAGGATTACGTGTTCTGCCAGTTTTTGTGCTGATGTCTGCATCGTTAGTGCCAATAATGCGACTAGTATTAAACTGATTCCTTTCATTGTGTTTTTGTATAAAAGCGTATGCAAAGTTACTTTATTTTTTGTTATGCGTTGATAGGGAATACGATTTGTCGGTTTGGCATTATGAAAAAAATTTTTGCTTTATTGGTTTTTGTAATATCTTTGCCTCTTGTTAAAGCGGACGGTGTCCGATAGGTTTAATTTAAATTAACAAAGTATGTTTCAAGAGTTTTTTACTGAACACCGCACATTGGTGTTTCTATTGGGAGTAATAATAGTAGTGCTTCCATTCTTGGTTTATTATGTAATTACAGCACTGAGGCATCATCCGAAAGGATTGATAGCAGCTGCACTTAGCAACATGGGAGAACGCTTCGGATACTATATTATGAATGCCGTTCTAGCGTTGTTCATCGTGTCGAAGTTCGGTTTGTCCGATGCTCAGGCTGGCGCAATCTATTCGGTATTCTACTGCCTCATTTACATATTGAGCTTGGTAGGTGGTATAATTGCCGACAAGACGCAGAACTACAACCGTACTATCCAGTGGGGTCTCATTGTGATGGCATTGGGTTATGTTGCTTTGTCTATTCCTCTGTTCGGAACAGATGCAAACGGATTTATCGTTGATGGCGGTGGCGCATGGTGGACAATCCTTATCGTAACTTGCATCTCTTTGCTTTTGATTGCATTCGGCAACGGTTTGTTCAAGGGCAACCTTCAGGCTTTGGTAGGTAAGATGTACGACAACTTCGAAGCTGAAGCTGCAAAGAAGGGCCCAGAAGCATTGGCAGAAGCTAAGGAAAGACGCGACAGCGGTTTCCAGATTTTCTACGTGTTCATCAA
This sequence comes from Bacteroidales bacterium, assembly GCA_045112395.1. Lineage (GTDB taxonomy): Bacteria > Bacteroidota > Bacteroidia > Bacteroidales > ML635J-15 > Bact-19. Next base: position 3,108 of record JBGUHW010000217.1, on the reverse strand, counting down.
CATCGGCGGTGTTATCGCTCCGTTTATTGCTCCGTTGATTCGTGAGTGGTGGTTGAAGATTCACAATTTTGTTTACAATGCTGATATGCCTGCTCTTTGCCACGATGTCATCAATGGTGGCGATGTTACCGAAAAATTCACAGCAACAATGTCGCAGTCGGTTATTGATCCGTCGTTGGTTCAGAGTACTACCGAATTCTGCTCGTCATACATCGATGTATTCAACTCAGGTATTCACTTCTCGTTTATCGCATCGGTTGTTGCAATGGCAATCTCGTTGACAATCTTCCTCATTTCCAAGAAGAAATTCCCGCAACCAGCAAAGAAAGACACTGCAAAGGTTGTTGAATATACTGCTGAAGAAAAGGCTGCAATGGCAAAGGAAATCAAACAGCGTATGGCTGCTTTGTTCGCAGTTCTCGGTATCGCAATCTTCTTCTGGTTCTCATTCCACCAGAACGGACAGTCGCTGTCGTTCTTCGCTCGCGACTTCGTAAGCTCTGAGGCTGTTGCTCCAGAAATCTGGCAGGCACTTAACCCATTCTTCGTAATTGTGCTTACACCTATTATAATGATTGCTTTCGCAGCATTGACACGCAAGGGCAAAGCAATATCCACTCCAAAGAAAATCGGTATAGGTATGGGTATCGCAGCATGTGCATACTTGTTCTTGATGGTTCTTTCGTTTGTAAACAATTATCCATCAGCAGAAAGTTTCAGAGCATTGTTAGACCCGGTTAAGTTAGGTCCTTGGGTACTCATTGTTACTTATTTCTTCCTTACAGTTGCCGAACTTTTCATTTCACCATTGGGACTTTCATTCGTGTCGAAGGTTGCTCCGCGTCACATGGTAGGTCTCTGCCAGGGCTTGTGGCTTGGTGCTACCGCAGTAGGAAATATCTTCCTGTGGATTGGTCCTCTCATGTACAACGCATGGCCAATACAGTACTGCTGGTTGGTATTCGCAATAGTTTGCGTAATATCAATGGCAGTTATGTTCGGTATGGTAAAGTGGCTCGAAAGAGTTGCAAAGTAATTGGTACGAATTTGCTAAATACGATAAGGCGGACAATTGTCCGCCTTTTTTGTTTTATACGCAAAATTATTCAAGACAAAATCCTTGATTCCAGTTTTGTCTAAAAGCCCATTTTTTCTATGCTTGTCAGTCCATCGCGTTTGCCAATGACGTATGCTGTGGGCATTTCATTGTTATGAATCAGGTTATCGATGTAGAGCGGTTGACCGACGATAAAAAAGCGGCAACTAAATGTATCGCCTTCACTTAGTTTCGTGTTTATGGCTTTTTCGATTAAGAATTTGTATTTACCTAGGTATTTTATAGTGCATTCCCGATTTGGCATCCATTTCATTCCCAGTGTATCACCTATCATGAGGTCATCTGTGCAGATGTGCTTGTTTTGCGTTAGGAAATCCGATTGGTTAGGATTTGTCTCGACAAGATGCTCTGTATATTCTTTCCAGCTTTTGTATCCTAGTGTTTTCGACAGTAGTTCCAAGGTGCATTGCCTTGTGTTGTCGGCACCGTCGATGTAGCCCCATAGTCGTTTTAGCGTCGATGTGCTTATAGCGGTTTTTGTGCGTTCCCATATTACGCCCGACAGGAATTCGAAGTCGGCAGGTGTGTTTATGTTGCGCTCAACTGAAATTTCGATGTCGCGGCGCAGTTGGAGTATTTCGGGGCAATTCTTGTTCATCTTTTTTTCCCGTTTAGTTTTCGGCGGCAAAGATATGCCATTGCAAATACATGTGCAAAATTCTTGTTGGTTCTTGTTTTTCTTGCTCCTTTTTTACTGCAAAATTTTCAACACAATTATTGTTAATTCGTAAATAATCGCTAACATTGCAGAGTAATTTAAATGGTATAAGATGTAGTATAATTGCATAACATATTAGGCATTTCAAACCGGATGATCAACTGAAACCTAGGAAATTTCAACGATAAATCATGGCATTATAATGAAATGTTCACTCAACGTGGACTTTTTATCCGTGATTGGGCAATTCCTAGGGCCTCAGTTGAAATAAATAAGTTCACGTTTCTTTTTGTGCAAACAAGAACCAACAAGAACTTTTGAAATAAGGATATTATGTCAGTATTTTGTGCGCAAAAATAAGGAAATGGCAGACCAAGAATTTCACATAGGAAAACTGATTCAGGAGCGTCTTAGGTCGGAGGAACGAAGTATATCGTGGTTGGCACGAAAACTAGGTTGCGACCGCAGTAACATATATCATATTTTTGATCGAGAGCATCTGGACAGTGAATTGCTTATGAAACTATCTATTGTACTCGATTACAATTTTTTCGAATTGTATAAGGGCCAATTTGAGAATATGAGGTCGGCCTATTTGAAGAGCGGCAAGGATTTGGGGAAGGTAATGGGGAAGAAGGAGAATGGATAACGTCGTTTCTAAGCCTACGGCGTTTCTATGGCTTCGCCGTTTGAAAGTTTCTAGGTTTGGCTTACGCCGAGCTAAAGGTTAACTTCGTTGAGGGCTTCGCCGTTCTATGCCTGCAGCGTTTCTGTTGAGACGCGCCATGGCACGTCTTTACAATGGCTTCCCTGTTTCTGGGTTTCTTGTTTGAAAGCTTGCTTGCTGAGGTAATAAAATAATTAGTAATAATTTTATTAGTAAGAATGTTATTAGCAAAATAAAGCCTTATTTTATAAGGGATTTAAGAAGTTGATGCTATACGTTTTTATACACCCATTTTGCGAATAGAGGGTCTGAAATTGCGTATGATTTTCCTTGCACTTCGATGAGTTCCCGTGCTTCCAATGACTTTCTTATGCTTGCAACATTTGCCGTTGATGCGAGGTTGTATTCATCGATGACATTTTTGGTCGAAAGGTCGGTGGTATGACCATCGGCAATTGCGCGTATCATGCTTATTTGGTAGCTTGTGAGTGCATCAATGTAGCTTTGGAAAAGGACGCGGTTCTGTCGCATAATTTCCTCTTTTGCAAGTTCAAAGCACACGTCGGTGGCGTTTTCGGTTGTAAAAGTCCATATCAGCCATGCCATTTGCTGAACGTATGACGAGTTGTTTTCTACGTATTCGCACACCTTTTCGCATAGTTCGGC
>JBGUHW010000216.1:0-38282 GCA_045112395.1 Bacteroidales bacterium | reverse complement strand
TGTGGTTGTATGTTGGTATGGTGGGCATAAATAAATTAAATTTGATGCTTATACTTCATAAAATGAGAAACGCCCCTCAAGTATGCTGCCAAAGGCAAGCCTGAAGGGCTTATTAACAATAAGTTGTATCAAAAAGAAATTGTTTCTAATTGAGGATGCAAAGGTACAATTATTTTCAATATCAACAAGCATAAAACTACGCTACATTATGAAGTTTCTGTATATTATCAGGTTCGTTTCGCTTGCTCCAAAATATAACATCTGTATCATTGCTCTGTAATGCGTTTATAAACTCCGACTTTATCTCCCTGTCAACATCGTTAACGATAGCAAGACTAAGCAATTGTTTCCCAGACGTTTTCTCCCTGACAGGTTTTATGTCACTCATACTGAAAAGAAAACTTGGAACATTTATTTTATTCAAGGAATTGAAAGATTTTAAAACTAGTTCTTTCTCCCTGCCTGCTATTTGAAAGTCAAAGGTGAATTCAATTCCTGTATTGCCTTTTGTAATAAACTGTGGAGTATAAATGATTTTCTGTTCATCGAGCAATTGTTTCACATCTTCCTTGAATAATGAAGATACAATATGTTTTGCCGTAATTTCCATATCAGAAATCTCTGAAATGGCACAAATCAGATTGTGTTTTTTCTGTGGAAAATCAGCCTGTTTGGCACTTACGCACAATTCGTTATTTTGCAAAGCAATTCCATAATTCAACAATATGAAATCTAACCATTCCTTTCTCTTCGGGGAACGAGTAACATTTGCTCCTGCCAAATCCAAATTTTTCAGTGTAACTCCATCATCTGATAAAAAAATCGTATCGCCCTGCATTTTCATATAAATCTCAATCGGATCGTTGAAAAGTCCCAAAAAAGGTGTGGACACAGCAACCCAACCAGATTGATTGTCAGATTTGGCAAATGTCTTTTCTCTCAACCAGTGATAATACTGATTAATACTATTTTCAAACCAATCATTCATAACAACAAAGAGTTTATGGTTATTTTTGTTTCTACATTAATTATTTTGGCAAAATCCAAGATGGCAGAAATCATTTGTTGATTTATATTGCCTTCTGAAATTTCCTTTGTATCCATTTCCGAATCCGCTATTGGCACAGCCCATGCCAATGGTTTATATCCTTCAACATGATAATGCACATGACATTCTTCGTATGTGAAAAACTTTCCAACATACGGTTTAAACTTTTCAGGAAGATCTTCTTTGGTGGAAAAAGGATTCTGATGTGTACCATAATAATCTACTCTAAGTAATCCTATTTTGCTCTCATCTTCTTGAAAATGCAATGAAATCTTCAATGTATTTTTCGAACTTTGAGTAACTTCCCATAAAAATGAGAATTCATCATCGTCTTCAGAAACCAATTCATATCTGAAATTCATTGGAAACGCTTGATCTATATTAAGAATATCCACAACATTATCATTCTGAAGAATTTTCTTCTTCAAATGAATCAGATATTCGGCTTGTTCGTTTGATATTATCATAAGTATCTAATTTCAATGTTTATTCTTCATACGCCTTCAGTCCCGAAATTTCTTGTCCGGGAACCAAACGCTTAAGCAATGGCACTAAATCTCTCATCAATTCGGTTTCCTTGCTGGTACGGGCGCGCCACCCCAAACCAAGCGGAGCAAGCAAATCGTTCAATTTCTCGCCATTGAAAATCTTGCGGTCAACAATATCGTTGACAAAATTTTGTACTTCTGTAATGCCCAATCCGTGCTTGTCGGCAATTGTCATCAGTTCCTTGGCGTATTTCTCAGTCTTGAACACCTCGTAACCTTCTTTGATTTCCTGCTCGGTCTTTCCGTTAACACCGTCAAGACTATCAATATACGCTATTATGTCCTCGCGGTCGTCCAGCAGATTGGCACTTGAACGAATAAGGTTTATAAGTTCATCCTTTGTCATCTTCCATTTTGCAGGCTGCCCCATATATCTGGAAATCAAATCCATAATATAGTCGTAGTCAATCAAGGCAGATGCAAATAGAACAAACTCGAAATCAAGATCTTCCACAACATCTGGTACTGTTTCGCCAGTTTTCTCTCGTTTGCCTTTAAGGTCACGGGCAATATCGAGATAAACTCCCCTAAACGCTTTCAAATCATCGTCAGAAAACCCATACGATGCTTGTGCTTCCGCTACACACATCGGACTTTGCTCGTCTTCAATCTCAACAAGGTCGGTGTATTGGTCGAGTTGTGTTTTTAGTCGTTGTACATCCTTGAAACGGTTGATGAAATCGGCCTTGGCTGCATCGCCTTTCAACTTGAAAACTTCTTCTGCCTTGAAATCCAAATCGTGAATGGTCATGAAGTCCTTCAAATCTTTTACAGCCTCGTTGTACTTCATCAAAATAACCGAAGCAGGTTCAACTAGCCAAATCTGACGGGCTTCATCTTTCTTCTCTCCAGAAAACAATGCAATTGCAGTGTCAACAGCTTCCTGTTGTCCTCTGAAATCAAGAATATTACCGTATGGTTTGCTATCGTTCAAGATGCGGTTGGTTCGCGAAAATGCCTGTACCAAACCATGATATTTCAGGTTTTTGTCAACATACAGCGTATTCAAATATTTGGAATCGAATCCCGTAAGCAACATATCCACAACAATAGTAATGTCAATTTTATTCTTGTGCGCATAATCCTTGTTGCTGTATTGCTGATTCTTTATGCGTTGCTGTACATCCTGATAATAAGCATCAAACTCTTTTATAGAATGATTTGTTCCAAACTGCTTGTTGTAATCGGAAATAATACTTGTCAAAGCCTGCTTTTTCAAATCAGGTTCCTGCTGGTTATCCCTTTGTTCCTGTGGCAAATCTTCTTGAATCTGCTGTATATCGCGGTCACCATCGGCAGGCGGCGAGAAGACACAGGCGACATTCAACGGCTCGTAAGTTTCATCTGTTTTCGACTTTTGCATCTGCATTTCTTTGAACAAATGATAATACTCGATTGCATCATTTATGGAACTTGTGGCAAGAATAGCATTGAAACGCCCTCCTGCCGTAGCCGCACTATGCTTGCCCAAAATTGTTCGCACGACTGCCGACTTTTTTACCGTATCACCAATCATATCAGACTTTTCTGGCTTGAAATAATCAACATGAAACCGTAAAACATTCTTGTCTTCTATAGCATTGGTGATTGTATAAGAGTGTAATTCCTTTTGGAATACATCTTTTGTCGTCTTGTATTGCGCCTCTTCGCCAGTGATTTGTGTATAAGTCGCATTTTCCTCAAAGATTGGAGTTCCAGTAAAACCAAACAACTGCGACTTCGGAAAGAAATCCTTGATGGCCTTGTGATTATCTCCAAACTGAGAGCGATGACATTCGTCAAAAATAAAGGCAATCCGTTTATCGCGCAAAAATTTTAACTTCTCCTGATAATTTCTACGGTTTTGCGGATCAAGAGCAATACCAAGTTTCTGAATAGTAGTAACAATTATCTTGTCTGAATAATCCTCGGAAAGCATACGACGGACAAGTGCGTCTGTATTGGTATTCTCCTCTACACAACCATCCTGAAATTTGTTGAACTCTTCGCGTGTCTGCTTGTCAAGGTCTTTACGGTCAACCACAAACAGGCATTTTTCAATTTCTGGGTTATCCTTTAGCAATGTAGAAGCCTTGAAAGATGTCAAAGTCTTTCCGCTTCCAGTTGTATGCCAGATGTAGCCGTTACCTCGATTTTCATTGATACAACTTACAATAGCCTTTACCGCATATATCTGATACGGACGCATCATTAACACCTTGCGTTCGCAAGCCACTAAAACCATATAACGGCTAATCATCTCTCCCAAACGACACTTTTGCAGAAAAGCATCCGAAAAGGCTTCAAGACCTGTTATTTTTTGATTTTTCTCGTCTGCCCATTGATATACTGGCAAATATTTTTCTTCTGCATTGAAATTGAAATGCTCCTTATTGTTATTTGCAAAATAATAAGTATTGTGCTGATTGCTCACAATAAACACTTGCATAAAACATAATAAGGAATTAGTGTACCCATTGCCTGTATCGTTTTTATAATCAACTATTTGTTGCATTGCACGACGCGGACTTACCTCTAAGGTCTTTAACTCAATTTGCACTACAGGCAACCCGTTAATTAGCAAAATCACATCATATCGCTGAAAACTGTTACGCGTATTGATGCGTAATTGACGAATTACTTCATAATCGTTTTTGCACCAATCCTTAATGTTTACCAACATATATTGCAAGGGCGTTCCATCTTCACGAATAAAAGTATTACGTTCACGCAACCGTTTTGAAGTATTGAATACATCTGAATCAGTGATTTCTTCCAATAAACGAGCAAATTCATTGTCAGTCAAATGACATCTATTAAGATTTTGGAACTTCTCGCGAAAATTCTGCTCAAGCGAAGCCCTATCATGAATGTCATCACGATAAACATATTTCAAGTTCTCGCTAAGATAGCGAATAAAAGAATCTTCTATCTGTTTCTCAAGCGCCATAACTATAAAGTTATATCAAATTGTTCGTTTATTTTAGGATTTACAAAAATACATTTTTTTTCAATCCTTCACATCCAATCAAGAGCAATTTATTATTCAGATTTCACCAATGCAAAATGCTTTTTTATTGATTTGCAAAAATACTAATTCTTATAGAACCATACCTAATCCCAACAAATTAGTATAACCTCACTTTAAAATCGCCACAAATGATGATATTCTAGTAAATTATATGGGCATACTTTTGTGCCGTAAAAACAATGAGGTTCTAAAATTCAAAAAATTTTAATAGTAATAACTTAAAATTCAAATTAATATGAACACGAACATTAGTAAAATCTCCCTCTTATGGGTAGTCGTCATGATAGGCTTCATGGCTCACATTGTCACCGATGTACTTCCAGCATTCTGGGGTGCCAACATAGCAATGCCCGATGCTACTGGCGAAGTACAGACCGGCATGATATTCTTTATGATTTGCATATCCTTTTTCGTTCCTGCGTGCGGATTGCTTTGCATGCAATACAGGCAACATAAGGCCATGCGAATAGCAAATCTTGTACTAGCTAGCATTATGCTACTGTTCAATGTCTTTCATACAAGCGAATTGTTTATGGAATTCAATCCGGTACAACTGCTCATATTCCCGACAATAATAGTATTGAGCATATATCTGTTTGTTTTCTCACTTCGCGCATTAAAATCAGAAAAATAACATTATGTCAAATTAATAGTTTAATAATATGGATTTACAAATTGGTGATATTCAAGAAACTGCATTGATAACACTGGCAATAAGAGCTAGCGAAACTGCTCGTCCCGACGCAAGAATAAAAGACTACATGGCAAAAGAAATAATCGACAACTTGCAAGTTGACGTTAGAAAATACGATCCGTTCATGTCGCACGAAGGTGTTGTAGCACGCACTATAATGTACAGGGACAAACTCAAAGAACTTATCGATAAATACCCCGATGCTCTTTGCGTAAATCTGGGCTGTGGCTTCGATGATAAGTTTGTGCAGGTTGACAACGGAAAAATTACTTGGTTTGATGTCGATTTGCCTGATATTCTTGCTGTTCGGCGCAGAGTATATACCGACAGGGACCGTTGCGTAATGAAAGACGGAAGCGCACTTGAATCGGATTGGACAAAAGGTCTGCCCAAGCGCTCAACCAACATAATAGTGATGGAAGGAGTGCTGGAATATTTCACAAAGGAAGAAGTAAAAACTTGCCTGAATATGCTCTGCGATTCGTTCGAACACGGCTATCTGCTTGCCGAACTGCATCATCCTCTTCTTGGCAAGAACACCAAACACCACGATGCAGTAAAATACACAAATGCCGAATTCCACTGGGGAACCAAGTCAGGTAAAGAATACCTTGAACTGGAACCGCGAATGACATTGCTTTCGGAACAAAGCTACAATGTGGAAATGAAGAAATATTCGGTTCGCGCAAAACTATTTGCATTCTTCTTGCCGCACTTAAACAACCGATTGGCTGTATTTAAATGGTAATCAAAACAATAACCTTAATAAAGTAATAATATGAAGACCGTAATTAAAATTATTCTTATGATGGTCGCTTATCTTGCAATATTCATTGCAGGAGCTTCGAGCGGAATTATCCATCCAATGTGTTATGCGTATATTGGTGCGGTTTTGCCATTTTTAAGCGCATTTGTATATCTTTACACATCGACACTTATTCGCAGTTTCGGAGCAGCAACAGCCCTTAATGGATTCATACTTGTCCTTTTTCTTTTGGGGGGCGAAACCGATCCGACTTTCATTATAGGCATTGTTGCTATAACCGCAATTTCAGAAATTATAAGGCTATGCCTTAAATACGACACACTTAAAGGCGTACGTTGGAGCTTTGTGCCTTTTGCTTTTTCATTTTTCACATACACAATCCATTGGTGGACAGATACAAAAGGCTCGCTTGCTGCTGCAGTTGAAGAAATGCCGGCAGGATACGACGAGTTGATGGAACCAGTTATAGACAATATTCCAGCGCTGATTATCGTATTGGTTTTGACAATACCATTTTCTGTAATCGCCATGCGGATAGCAGAACGTGCGATGAAAAAGCAAACTGCTATATTGAAGTAAAGCTATCTCAACACCTTCTCCCTCAGCAATTCGTCCAAATCAGACGAATTGCTAGTTTTATTAAATTATCTTCTTGCTCATATACCAATTCTTTTCTGTATTCATCAAGAAACGATTTAATATACTTTATTTCAAAAGATTCCTTCCTTCATTTTCACCTAACACTTGCATCTGCTGAATGGCTATTTGATTAAGTTTTACAAGACGCTCTCCTTGTGGTATGCCATCATTAATAAGAACAGAGTTTATATTTTCCATATTAGATAAACATATCAGTTCGTTTATTGTAGCATAGTCTCGGATATTCCCTTTCATACCTGAATTGGCATCACGCCACTGCTTGGCAGTCATTCCAAACATGGCCACATTTAGCACATCAGCCTCTTCGGCATAGATTATACTAGACTGTAATGGAGTAACTTTTTCTGGGATCAGATGACGTTTAATAGCATCAGTATGAATTCGGTAGTTAATCTTAGAGAGTTCCCGTTTAGCTGTCCAACCCAATATTTTTTGTTCCTCTGCTTTCAACCGCTGAAACTCCTTAACAATATAAATCTTGAACTCTGGACTTATCCACATGGCAAATTCAAAGGCAATATCCTTGTGGGCATAAGTACCACCATAACGCCCAGCTTTAGCTTGCAAACTTATAGCGTTTGTTTTCTCTACAAATTCCTTGACACTAATTTTAAAACGATTAAGACCTGACTGATTTCTAATTGTGGCGAATTCGCCATAATTAAAATCTGGATTGTAAACTTTCTCCCAAATGCCAATATATTCCAAAGTGTTACGATTTCGCAACCAATCTGTAACAAAAAACTCCCCGTCTTTTGCTTTCATCATATCTGTCAAACAAATGTAATCTTCATTATTAACTTTGACAACATTGATTTCTGTATTTTGTACTACTAATTTATTCATATGTTCATTCCACTAGTTTTACATTTCTAATATTAAATGTATCGAAGCACGATTTGCAAAAATACGAATTATATGATAAAGGCAAAAACAAAGAAAAAGCCATCAAAAATCTGTATATAGAAAAATGCGTGGATTTATGAATGCGGATTTTCAAAAAGAAACGGATTGCCTTTCTAATGACTTATCTCAACACCATTTCCCTTAGCAATCTATCCAAATCCAACGAATCGCCTATGTGACTTATGTCTGGGCGAAAATCTGGAATTGTTTGCTCGAAATGTTCCGCCAATTTGTGGGCATATTCCACCAAAGAGGCATCTACTTCCTTGTTGTCGTTTCCTTTGCTTTGCCTTTTCAGTGCAATCAAATCATTTATCTTCTGACGGATAACTTCATCATCGACAGTAGCTAGCACCAACTCTTCGAAAAGGACGGGAGGCATAGTCTTATGCTCCTCGAGCCAACGGCACGACAATATGCCTCGCAGATAATGCAGGAAGCGCTTGAGCGGATTGGCAGAGTCTTGCAGATAGCGTTTGTCGTGCTTGATATAAAGGCTTTCGTAATGGTACATTGTCTTTATGGGATTGAAATACATGGGTTCCAACTTCCTCATCCGCGACAGGAAATCCTCATCGGCACGATAGATGACAGGAGAATGAAGCCATTCCATCAGCGAGGGATTTGATTTCTGGAACAAACGCAAAGTCTTGCGCAATTCCCAGCCGACCATATCAATGTTATCGTCGAACATTTCTTCAATCACATCGCGTCCTTCGTTCACATTCAGGTACCAGTCGAGCTTGTTCACATATACGAACCGCACATCCCAATCGCTCTCGTCGGAATAAAGTCCCCTAGCCCTGCTTCCCGACTCTATAGCGAGCAAAACTCGCACATCGTACTGCCGTTCAATATCCTCCAAGTGGGCAAGAATGGATGAATGCATATTGTTATCTGAGAGTTCCATGTATATATCAATCTTGTGGAAAATCTCCACTCATGCCTATTATTAGTCAATAAACTTCATAAGTTCTGCCTTCTTGGCATCGTATTCCTCCTGGGTAATAATTTGCAAATCGAGCTTTTCCTTCCATTTCTTTAATTCTTGAAGAGCAGCATCGGAGGATTTCATCTTGGTTTGTACTTCGCCAACAGCAATTGCCTCCTCGAAGTTGGTACAAGCCAATCCACCACGATTGAGCACAAGATATATCTTGCATCCGCTGTTAAGCTTGTTGTATGGGTCAATTGGTATGCATTGTATTCTCTTGATGGTGGCAACTCCTCCAGCACGGTTCTCCACTCGCTCAGCCACTTCACGATTGGCAGCACTTGAAGCTACATTGTCGGATTCATCTGTAAGAGCATTAACCCAACTGCCTGTAACATCCTTAAAATAAAGGTAATACTTCCCATTTGTCGGATATCCGTATGTAATTGTTGAACCTATTTTGTATGAAACTCCATCGGAAGCAACATATTCAGTAATGTCACCGCCACCCTTCTTGCCAGATAGTTCCTTTGCCGACATCTGAGCTTTTATGTCCTGATATGTTACTGTTTGTGCAAAAGAGAACAAACTGCAAGTCAATAAGATAAGTATCAATATATTTTTCATTCCATTATGTTTTTTATGCTTGCAAAAGTATGCAAATTTCTACAACTAAAAATTACTTCTCGCGCAACGAAACTGCAAAACCGCCACAAGGTGCCATTCTTAACTTCAAGACAGACTTGCTAGTTACATCCTTTTTGGTGATAGTGTATGCCTGTGGATTGTAGTTTTCGGGCAAACCGCTGGCATCCTTGTCATCGGCATAGATTGTGGCTTCATACTTAACACCAGATTTCAAGAAATCCAATTTCACAGTGACCTCGCGGGCATTCTCATCGGTAATACCACCAACATACCAGACATCGTGAGGTTTGGCGTTTTCCAAATCCTTGGCAGTAGCATTTTCGGGAAGGGCGTAAACGAATTTTGTAGCATTTGAAACCACACCCTTCTTGCCATCGGCAAGAGTTCCGACGCCTTCGGCAGCCTTGTTCAATGTAGAAAGTTTCGGATGGCGGGCAGTAACAATGTAGGCCCCTGGCTCGGCTTCAAGATACAGCGACTTGTCCCAATCGACAGCCACATCCTTTATGAACTGGAAGGCATCCATAAACTTAGCATAGTGTTCGGGGAAGTCGGCAGCCATTTGCAAAGGTGAATAGAATGTTACATACAATCCAAGCTGGTTGCAGATAGTAGCACGAATCTTTCCGCCCCACGAAACGATCTTGCTTATGTCGGTTTCGAAAATGCCCGGCGTGTAGTCCATAGGTCCACCCTGCAAGCGTGTGAACGGCAAAATGGTTGTATGTCCAGGCTTTATGCGTTCTTGAAATTCGGTACCCATTGCACTTTCGTTGCCAATCATATTTGGCCAAGTGCGGCAAAGTCCAGTAGGACGCACTGCCTCGTGGGCATTTACCATAATGTGATGTTTTGCAGCCTCAACAATAGCGTAATGGTAATGATTGTTAATAGGTTGGCTGTAATGTCCTTCGGCAAATGGAATGATAGTGCCGACATAACCACTCTTCACAGCATCGTAGCCGTACTGGTTCATCAGATTGTAAGCCTTTTCCATCCAACGCTCATAATTTACTGTGGATGCGGAACTTTCGTGATGCATGATAAGGCGAATACCCTTTTCGTGAGCATATTTGTTGAGTGCTGGCAAATCAAAATCGGGATAAGGTGTCAGGAAATCGAATACAAAGTCCTTCTGCTTTGCGTACCAGTCTTCCCAACCTATGTTCCAACCTTCGATAAGGATAGCATCGAAACCATTTTCAGCAGCGAAATCGATGTAACGGCGTACATTGGCATTGTTTGCACCATGCCTGCCGTTTGGCTTGGCATGTTCAAAATCTGTGAGGCCAAGTTTCACTGATGGAAAGTCGTCGGTGTAAGCCCAAGTGCTTTTACCAGAAATCATTTCCCACCAAACGCCCATGTACTTCACAGGGTGAATCCATGAAACATCATCTAAGACGCAAGGATCGTTAAGGTTGAGTATCAAGCGTGAAGCAAGGGTTTCGGTTGCCGAAGTAGTTACCATAACCGTACGCCAAGGCGTAGTGCATGGTGCCTGCAAGCGACCTTTGTAGCCAGTTGCATCAGGCGAAAGCCATGCGCGGAAAGTCATGGTTGTGTCGTTGTATTCGAGATGCATGGTCGGGAAATCGAGGGTTGCTGCCTCGTGTATGTTGATGTACAAGCCATCATCGGTTTTCATCTGCAAGGCTGTTTGCACGCCTGTAGGAGAAAATCCTTTCCATGGCCAGCCACCGTCCTTGTGGCTTATATCGAATAGGCTACGGATTTCTGACAAGCGAGATTCTGTATAGTTGAACTCCTGTGTATCGTAATCTCCTGGAATCCACCATGCTGTATGGTCACCCGCCATTGCAAATTCGGTAAGTTCTTCCTTTATCCAGAAGCAGACCAAAGCATTTTCAATTGGAAATTCGTAACGGAATCCTAGTCCGTCATCATACAAACGGAAACGAATCTGCATTACCGTTGCTTTTTTCTCGGTGGAATGATCCATACTTTCAATACTACCAATGGGTTGCTCAAGTGTTACAAGCATTTCGTTGTAATGGTTGCGAATTTGAGCCTCTTCGCCCCACACTGGCTCCCAAGTCTCGTCGAAAGTGCTGTATTTTGTATCTTTCAATACGAAAGCATGGGCAAGGTCGTCGCGCCATTCGAGGGTAAATCCCATCTTTGATGGCTTTACAACTGGCTTTCCTTCACGGTTGAGCGAATACTGCGGAATTCCATTTACTACCTCAAATTTAAGTTCCAATTTTCCATCTGGACTTTTGAGTGTGACAGGATTAGCATAGGAATTTGAGAATAATCCTATCATCATGCAAATAAGGATAAAAACAAAGTTCTTCATAACTATATTCTTGTTTATGGATTTGCAAATTTATAGAAAAATGTGCAAACGTTCAAAAGGCAGGGGACAACTTTTAAATCTAAAAACGAATTGGCAACTTGATTTTGACTATTTTTGCAATATGGATAAAACGGAAAAAAGGTTTTACATATATCTTTTGCTATGGTTCATTGCGGATTTGATTCAAGCGAGCGTAACCAATGTCCATGCAGATGAAGCGTATTATGCCCTGTACGGTCAGTTTCTTGACTGGGGCTACTACGACCACCCGCCAATGGTTGGACTAATGACATTCTTGAGTCACTGGGCACCTGGATATTTGTCAATACGCCTTTTGACTGTTTTGCTTCACTCTGCTACTTTACTGCTCGTCTGGAAAACCATTAGACCTGCCAATCCTACGATTAGGGATGTTAACGAATTCTGTATCATTTCGCTATCCTTATTCATGTTTGTGCTGTACGGCTTTATTACCACTCCCGATGCCCCGTTGCTGTTTTTCGTAGCTTTGTTCTTTTATTTGTACAAGCTGTATCAGGAGAAAAACAAAGTATGGATTGCTATGCTGATTGGAGTCGCTATCGCAGGAATGCTTTACAGCAAGTATATGGCGGTACTTGTGGTCGCTTTTGTCCTGCTGTCGAATTTTAAATTGCTAAAAGACTGGAGAATGTGGCTGGCAATTGCTTTTGCTGCAATGCTTTTTATGCCTCATGTATTGTGGCAGACATTTAATGGGTTTCCAAGTCTAAAGTACCATTTTCTTGTCCGAAAGGATCCGTTTTCATGGTCATACATCCTTGAATTTATACCCAGTCAGTTGTTGGTCTTTAATCCTGTTTGCTTTATCCTGGCACTGTATTTCTGCTGGCGAGAGCGCAAGAACAAGGATACGTTTATCCGCGCAATTGTTTTTACAACAATTGGCTTTTTCGCATTTTTCTGGGTTATGACGATCAATGGACACGCAGAACCTCATTGGACTGTCGCTACATCAATACCTATTCTGTACATTCTATTTATGCATACTCGCGAGCATGTTTGGCGTAAAAGGATAATGATTTTCGTATTGCCTTTTGCTATGATTATCATAATTGCAAGGATAGCATTGCTTTTCCCAAATGTGCCAGAACAAACAGGCTTCGGCAACCGCCGTCCACTTATAAATGCCATGCACAAATTGTGTGAAAACACACCTACAATATTCTATTCATCGTTCCAATACCCATCAATATACCGATATTATACAGGTGAAAATGCAACAGCGCTCAGTTCAGTATACAACAGAATGACGCAATATGACATATTGCAACTCGACAAGGATTTGCAAGGTAAGGAAGTCGCTGTTTTGTCGCCATATAGTGCATACGGAATGACAAAAATCGATGATTTTGAGTTCTATTACAAACGCATTCAGAAATTTCAGGGAACCAATAGGATTGATGTCATTGTTGATAGGCAAATACCATCCCATGATAGCATTGAACTACATGTGACTTTAAAAAACAACTATTCGTTGCCTTTTGATTTCAAGCACGAAGAAATGCCTGTCGGTTTTGATGCTGCCTACATGCAACAGGATAAACTAAAGATAGAACATTGCATATACGATGGCGAAAATGTTATACCGGCAAATGGCAGTATTTGTGGGAAACTGAAATTTAAACGGCAAGATGAAGGCAACTATGTCATTTGCCTCAGGAATCATATAAACACATCGGTTAACAGCAAGGCGATGGAAATACCAAGAGACAATGATTGATTTGTACAATCGCGCCATGGCGCAATTCAACAGAAACGCCGCAGGCATTGAAACGTTGAACGTTAAACCAGAAACGGGCTTTAGCCCTTGAAACGGCGAAGCCATTAGAACTGGAAATATATGAATGCCTGCATGTCGGAACAAATCGACTGATACACAACAAACACAACCAAGAGTACGACAATTGCCTGAACCCAATGCGGTGTAGCTATGAACTTGTCGCGCCACTTGTCCTTCAAGCTTCCACTAAACCAATGCGTCAGATAGCCAAAAGCCATCAACAGAAAGACTTTGTAGTATGCGGCAATCACTGCTGGAACATACTCGAAATGGAAATTGGTGAATACATTCTTGAACATCGCTATTGCCGTGTCGAAATCCTGCGAACGGAAGAATACCCAGGTTACCGTTATAAATAGGAAGGTGTTGAGCACCCTGATAAAATTCATAAATCCACCGTTGAACTTTGCAAACGGACTGATTTTTTGCCAGTACTTGTCGAAAATCAAGCCCACGCCGTTAAGTCCGCCCCACACGAGGAAATTCCAGCTTGAGCCGTGCCACATACCGCCGAGAAGCATGGTTATCAATCGGTTGATATTCGACTTGATGCCATCTGCCACCGAAGGCACAAACCTTATCAGCAGGAACAGCACGAGTGCAAATGCCAATATTGCAACGGTTACTATCCAACTCGATGCCATCAGCATGATTACCAGCAGAATGAAACCGAAGTTCAAGTAGGTTCCGATGGTTGCCTTGCGGTTTCCTCCTAGTGGAATATATAGGTAGTCCTTGAGCCACGACGACAGCGAAATGTGCCAGCGAGTCCAGAATTCGGAACAGTTTTTCGACTTGTACGGCGAGTTGAAGTTCTTGCTCAATCGGAAGCCCATCAGCAAGGCAACACCTATTGCAATATCGGTGTAGCCCGAGAAGTCGCAGTAGAGTTGCAACGAATAGCCGAACATCGCCATCAGCGACTCAAAGCCAGTGTACATGTCGGGATTGGTAAACACGCGGTCGATAAAGTTTACCGCAATGTAGTCGCCAATCATAATCTTCTTTACCAAGCCCTTGAGTATCATAAACACAGCCGAGCCAAACTCGTATCGCGTAAGCGAATATTTCTGGTAAATCTGCGGGACAAACTCCGACGCGCGGACAATAGGGCCGGCAACCAGCTGCGGGAAAAACGACACATAGAATCCAAAGTCGATTATGTTCTTCACCGGTTCAAGCTTACGACGATAAATGTCTATAGTGTAGGACATTGTCTGGAAGGTGTAGAACGAAATTCCAACCGGCAGAAATATTTCTGAGAGGTTGAACTGAGTACCCACGAGCATATTCGACAGTCCCGCGAGATAGTTTGTCGCCACCAGATGCGTCCCGAACATCGAATTGAAAGCATCGACGAAGAAAAATGTGTACTTGAAGTACGAAAGTATGAAAAGGTTTATGAAAACACTGAGTACCAGATATGTAGTACGCTTGCCTTCCTTTTCCGACCTATGTATTGCATTACCGATGAAATAGTTCAGTATAATGTTAACTACCAGCAGAATAAAGAAGAATCCGCTTGACTTGTAGTAGAAGAACAAGCTTGCAAGGAACAGGTACAACGACCTAAGTTTCGGGCGGTTGCAGATAAACGAATAGCCAAACAGAACCACTGCGAAGAATATCCAGAAGAACATCTTCGTGAAAATCAGCGGTGAATGTTCGTCATACAGAAATATGCTTTGCAAAAACTCAGTCACAATCCAAAATTTAAGGGCGCAAAATTAACATTTTGGACATTTGAAACAAAGGAAACTTTTTCAACATACAACAAAAAAACGGCTCTCGAAAATGAGAGCCGCATAAAACTTTTATCAATTTTTCTTTCGCTTATTTCAAGATTTTGTATTTGCCGAAAATTGGTAACGGCTTTACGCTTCCTTGTGCTGCGTTTACAATACCGATGATTGCAAATACAAAGATACCAACGCTAACCAACCAGTAAATTACTCCCCACAACGACAATAACCACAAAGTGCTCCATGACAATGTATGGATCAAAATTGCTGTGATTATGAAGTTAATCAACCACCATGCTGTTTCAACGATGCAAAGTACAAGACCTTGATTTGCGTGGAAACGTGCAAATTTTGATTCCTTTGCTGCAAATATTGGAACCAATACCAACAACCAGAAATATGCAAGAATTGCAAATGCCTTGTTGTTCTGTACATCTTCAGGTGTAACTTCTGCCTGTGCATTGTTCTGTGCATTGTTTTCTACAGGCTTGTTTTCGAGTTCTTCTGCCATAATTTTATCTCCTAAAGTTTTGTATTATTAATAAATATTTTTGCAAAGAAAATGAATATTCTGTTATGATGCAATATTTTTTTTCTGGTTCAAAAGTTTAAGGTTCAAGGGTTCAAAGTTTGAAAATTTGAAAGGCTTCGCCTGTCAACTTTTAACTTTCAACTCTTAACTTTTCACTACTCGATAGCGTCAAACCATTCTTTTTCATAATCTTCTTATTGGGTTAATCTATTGATTTTTGCTTCATTGTTACAGTCTCACCCTTAAAAGTAAACTTCATCTCCTTGTCTCCGACTGTAAATGTAGCCTTGTCAACAACATTTCCATTTTCGCCAAGAGGAATACTGCCTTCGCCGTTATTATATGTGACATCACCAAACAGATTGCCACTATCCAGCAGATTGCCATCATCGTCATACTTCGTGAAGAAAAGATTTGCATTATCTTCGACGCTGATAGTCAGACGATATGTACTATTTTCTGATTCATAAAACCATTTTGTCCTAGAAACAGATTCTGGAGCAGAACTTTTTGCTGGTTCAACAGATTCGGTAGCGGATTCGCTGGTTTTGTCTGTGTTTTGTTCATTGTTGTTGTTACCGCAAGCTGTCATTATGACTAAACTTGCAATGCACATAATTGCTAAAAATGTCCTTTTCATATTATTAAGTTTTATTTGCTTACTTGTTGTTGGTCTCGCAGGCTCGCAGGCTAACAGGCTGTCAGCCCGTTGGACTGTTAGACTGTTAGCCATTTATTTCTTCACAAATTCTACCCTTCTGTTCTTGGCCTTGCCTTCGTCGGTGCTGTTGTCGGCAATTGGCGAAGTCTGTCCCTTACCAACCGATGTAAGTCTGCTTGCAGAGATTCCCATTTCGACCAACTTGTCAACGATTGCCTTTGCGCGGGCTTCGCTGAGGGTCTGGTTCGATGCTGCATTGCCAGTATTGTCGGTGTGACCCTGAACTTCAAACTTGAGTTCGGGATTTTCCTGCATAAGCTTTACAATACGGTTGATTTCACCCATAGATTCTGGCTTTATTACCGACTTGCCAACATCGAAAGTAATGCCGTAGGTTACAAACTTGCCATCGGATACCATACGGTCGTACAGAGGTACAGCGCCCTTGGCCATACGGACATTGCGAATATATGCCGGATATTCTTTCTTTGCGCCTTCGTATCCTATACATAACCAGCCGTCAACACGCTTATAATTCGGAACATTTACAACACGCTTTTCGTCAATATAAATTTTCACGGCGCGTTTATTTACCGATATTGATACATGATGCCATTTGTTGAATCCATATTCATCAACAGTTTGTTCTGTTGAAGAATTTTCATCGTCTGTACGTTTCCACCAGAAATAAAACAACCGCTTATGTCCGTCTTGTCCGTGGTTATCGTAATTCCATGAATTAACATAATTGTCGAATTGAAATTCCATATTATGATGTCCGCGCCATTTCTCACCATGGTTACATAATAGTAAATGCAATTTGCCGTAATCATCAGTACCGTCCTTCTCGTAGAAGTCATAGTAATCGAATTCTATGGTATATGTTTCACCAAGATAGTCATCGGTTTTCATAAGAGGCTTAATCCAGCATCCCGTGTACATGGCTATAACATTTTCACCATTTGCCTTAGCGATTTCACATTCTCCATCGTCCAAATCCCACATTGATGGGAACTCGCCCAACTGTTCACCAATAAGCTGGTCGTAGAAAAAGCATTCGTCGCCAGGTACAAAGTCAAATTTCTTCCATTCGGAACCCGCTTTCATATCGGTATTTGCACCATCAGCTCGTTTTGCACCGCACTCATCGCAGAATTTGCCAGTATTGCCATCGTGTCCACATATTGGGCATTTCCAAGTTGCAGATGCAGTTGACTCTTCGGGCTTCTTTGCTCCGCACTCGTTGCAGAACTTGCCGGTGTTACCCTTGTGTCCGCAGGCCGGGCAGGTCCAACCGCTTTCGGCAGTATTGGTTTCCTGTGATGAGCTTCCTGGCTTCTTGGCTGCACATTCCTTGCAGAAATTGCCATGGTTGCCAGTGGCGCCACATGCAGGACAAGTCCATCCGCCATTGTCGTGCGGATCATCCTGAATTGTACTTGAATTATCGTTTTTCTCCTTTTCTATGGCTTTCTTGGTATTGTCGAAAGTCTTGTCGATGGCATTATCCACAGCCTTGTCAACGGCTTTGTTTACACCTTCTTCAACCTTCTGGTTTACCTTGTTGCGAATAAGGTTTCCTATCTGTGCGTTTGCAGCAAATGACAAAAACAATGTCATCAATGCTAATACTATAAGTTTTCTCATAAAAATCATATTAAAATTTTAGCAAAGGTAGAAAATGTTTTTGGAATGACAAGAAGGAAGAATAAAAAGTTTCGCCCCACCGGACTTTAATGGTGGGGCGACCTTTTTATTTTTTCCTTCCCCACACCACAGTATTCCCTTCAATTTTCATCGCGGAAAGCGAGAAACGTTTTGAGATTTCCGATTTCTTTAATGTGCAATGGATAATGTTTTCCCCTTCGTTGAAATTATCTTGAACCAAAAAATCGGACGGCATATCAACTTCTATCATCTCACGAAAATCAATCCCATCATCGTTGGCAAGCTTGAAAACACATTCCTTACAGTTCCAAAGGACGGTCAACTTTTCAAGATCGCCGTTGGCAGCTGTTATTTCTTCATCGGAAAATGCCCGTGTGGCTATTCTCTGTATCCTTGGAGATATTTTTTCAATGTCGATGCCTACTTGATGGTCAGGATTATAGATTATTGTGGCAATGTCGGCAGAATGGCTAATAGAAATGTAACCGTTATCGAGATACGGCTTATTGTCATCATAATGTATTGTCTGTTTTATGTCTACGGCTTTCAGCAATGCGCGAACCGATAACAATTCGATACGGCGCTTGGGTGCGGAGCATCGCTCGATTCGGCAATTATCCTCATCGGTAAGATCGCACATCGCACGAAGTTGCTCCTCAGTCTCCTCCATTTTCCAGAAGGCGAGAAGGGATTTATCTGATAATATGGATTTATAAATTAACAATGGATAATTGATTTACGATTGACGAAGTACGATTGACGATTGGAATTTTCAAATTTTCAAATCATCGAACCTTCAGCTCGGCGAAGCCAATTTTTGAATCCTTCCATTCAAAACTCTCCATAAAATGTTCAATGTCTTCGCGGACAAAATCGACCACTGGTGCCAGCGAATCCTTGTTGGGATGCGCCTCGAAATATAGCGAACCGCGCATGAAATGGGTTGTACTATCGGTAAGGAAGAACTGCACCTGCGATGCTACATTGCCCTTTATGTTGTATAGACAGCCATACACCCGCGCCGAATCTTTCTCAAAAATGTTTTCCTCGATAGCATCGGCCTTAACGGTGTGCTTGTAGGCAAAGTCGTGGGCGTCGTTAAGCAAGGTGTCGATGTCGCTGTATGTAGAATTGTCTATTGCGCGATATGTCATGTAAACCGTTGCCTTGTACTTGGGGAAATAGATGTCGAACCAACAGTTGTCCTCCTTTTCCTTTATCAGATACGCGTATTCGGGAATCTCAAACTTGAACGGACATTCACCATTGTACTGCTTATATGTCTTTTCGGGAAAATCGATGCGGAAATAGCCCTTCGGACGAGGTGCATAATTTTTTTCACCACAGGCGCAAAGCACAGCAAGCCCGACAACTAATATTATAACAAAAATCTTATTTTTCATCGGTTTCGGTGTTTTCTGGTTTTGGCAATTTCACACGAATTTTCTTGATTCTGCGCTCGTTAGATGCCGTTACAGTAAAGTCGAAATCCTTGATGCTTATGGTCTTGTCCTTGGCGGGGATTTCCTGATTTATTTCGAGCAGCATTCCTGCAAGGGTTTCCGATTCTCCCTTGGTCTCCTGGAACAACTCATAATCGACATCCACTATCTTGCAGAAATCCACTATGCTGGTCTTGGCATCAAACTCGTATGTGCGGTCATCAATTTTCTTGTACATGTCCTCATCGGTATCGAACTCATCATGGATTTCGCCCACAAACTCCTCGAGAATATCCTCCAAAGTCACAATTCCACTCACACCGCCGTACTCGTCTATTACGATTGCAATATGCATCTTCTTCGACTGGAAATCTGACAGCAAATCGTTGATTTTCTTGGTTTCAGGAACGATAAAATGCGGACGAATGAGTTTGTGCCAATCGAAATCGTGTTCATCCACATGGGCAAGCACATCCTTGATGTAAAGGATTCCCATTATATTGTCAAGGTTGTCCTCGTATATCGGAATGCGCGAAAAGCCCGATTCAACAATGTCGCCAATTACCTTCGAGAATTTTGTATCGTACTCAATTGCGAAAACATCCACGCGCGAGGTCATTATTTCGCGAGCATCAAGCGACGAGGAGTTTACAATGTCCTCAAGCATTTCGCGGTCATCTTTCAGGTCGTCAGATGCGAGTTCTATTGCTTGCGACAAGTCCTCGATGCTGATTTCGGATGTATGCTTCTTCTGCAGACGCTTCTTTACCGCATTTGTCGATTTTATAAGGATTATACTGAACGGATAGCACAACGGTTCCAGTACTCGCAGCGGATATGCCATGATTTTAGATATTGACAGCGGATATTTTGCTGCAAGAATCTTCGGAATCATCTCTCCGAAAAGCAATATTACAAAGGTTATTACAACAGTCTGAAGCACAATAACAAGCACGGGGTTCTCCATAGAAGCAAAAAGTCTGTCGGAGAGGAATGCCGTGATTATTACAATTGCGATATTGATGAAATTGTTGGCGACCAATATGGTTGCAAGCAGTTTTTCTGGGTCGAAAAGCAATTTTGCGATAAGCTTTCCCTTTGCAGTCTTTGCTTTGCGGATTTTTTCACGGTCGTTTGCCGAAAGTCCGAAAAAGCCTGTCTCGCTTGCCGAAACAAGTCCGGAGCATACGAGAAGAATTACCACAACGATAATTCCAATTATTGTCGATTGATTATAAGGGTCAGGGTCCATTTTAATTTGGAGAGGCGTGTTTTAAACACGCCCGTACAATATTATTAATCTATAAATAAATGCATTTATTAGTATCGTGATTAGAACGGCAAATCATCATCGGCGCTATTTGGCTGGAAAGCTGGTGCCTCTGCTGTTGAATCCTGAGGTTGTGCAAAAGGTTCTGCTGCAGGAGCTGTCGGCTGAGCAGGCACTGCTGGCTGACCATCGCGAGCCGATTTTGGTTCCATCATGCGAATTGTGTCGGCAAGTATTTCGGTAGTATAGTGGGTTGCATTGTCCTGCCCCTGCCATGTACGGGTCTGCAAACGACCTTCGAGGTAAATGAGCATACCCTTGTCAAGATAGGTTTCGCAGAATTTTGCAAGGTTTCTCCAAGCAACTATATTGTGCCACTCTGTAATTTCGCGTTTTTCGCCATCCTTTGTGCGATAAGGCTCAGTAGTAGCCATACGGAATGTTGCAACAGGTGTATCTTCCTTTACATAACGAATTTCGGGCTTTACTCCAAGCCTTCCAATGAGCATAACTTTGTTTAGATACATATCAAAATATTTTTTGCAAAGATAAGGATTATTTACGATTTACGAAGTACGATTTATGATTGATTTAAAGATTTAGCTTCGCTGAGCTGAAGGTTGATAATTTGAAGATTTGAAGGATTTAACTTCGATGAGCTAAAGGTTGATGTTTTTTGCCCCCATCCCATCATTAATGCCGTTAAAGGCCTTAATGGCCTTAACGCAAATGGGCAGGGGGCAAAAAACAGATTGCTATTCCTTTACAACCTTACGGTTTACAACGAAATCTGCTGTAGATATGCGGACATTGTAGGTACCATTCGACAAGTTATCAAGCTGAAGCATTGTCTCTTCGCTGTTGCCATCGACACCAATAGTCTTTTGCTGTACTATCCTGCCAAGCATATCGTAAACTTCAATGCTGATGGTTGTTCCGCCAAAGTTTTCCATGTGAATTGTAAGATCGTTGTGGAACGGATTCGGGAAAACTTGAACATCAGGCTCTCCTTCTGCTTCGCTACAACTTGCAACCACAATCTCTGATGCGGTGCGAGTGCCATCATAATCAACCTGAACAAGGCGGTAGTAGTTGTCGCCACTTGTTGCGCTGTAGTCGATATAATTGTAGTCAAGTTGTTCGATGCTGTTGCCAGCTCCTGCTACTCGCGCAATTTCGGTGAAGTTGATTGCATCATCGGAACGCTCAACGATGAAATAATCGTTGTTGCGTTCGGTAGCGGTTGTCCATTCGAGGTTGACAAATCTGCCATTGCAAACAGCAGAGAACGACATAAGCTCGATTGGAAGTATCGTGTTGTGATCGATAGAGCCAAGTGAAAGAATCTTGCCGTATGTTGATCGTGTAGCAGGCAGAGTAACATCCACCGATATTGTTCCATGCAGTCCATCAGAAACACTCTGGCGGCCTCCTCCGACATTCTCCCAGCAAGAGCCGTTCCAGAATGCGCCATATATGTCGTCTGCATCATACGTTACAGTATGTTCATTGAAATGAGCGTCGCCACTCTTTGCCGAAACTGTCAATTTAGCATTGAGCGGTGCTGTTGTTGCAACATCCCAATACTCGACATTGCTTACATGGTCGAACCTAGGATCGTTGCCAGCGCAGTTGTTGTTTGGATTCCACCAGCGCGGATATTCACTAGTGTCAAAGCCTTCAGAGTTGTGGAAAAACCGCACCGAAACATTTGAGGCATTGCTCGACACCTTTATCTTGCCAAGCACATTGTCCTGACCAGTTGGGAAAGTGAAGCCGTTAGCATTGCCTGCCTTTGTTACTGTTCCATCCACAAAGCTATAAAATGTCATTTCATCGGCATTTTCAACGCTTGAATTTTCGCCAAAAGTAACATCGCCCTCAACATTGCCGTTGATAAATGTGGCATCGCCAGTTATCGTCATGCTTCCGCGAGGAACTATATCACCACCGCGGTTGTTGAAGCTAACATTAGCTAGTGTGATGTCGTTGCTGATGACCTGGTCGTCACCTGATTCTGTTCCGCTGAATACGACATTGCCATTTGCCACCAAAGTTCCGATATTGTCGAGGTTACCCGCAATGTTCAAGGTCTTGCCGGCAGGAACCGTGAGGCTTGCTCCACTGGCAATAGTTATGTCGTGGGCATTTGCTTCGTCTGTCTGCGACGGCCAGTTTGTCTTCACGCACTGTGAGGGACCGATGTATATGTTATGATCCTCTGTTGGCATCTCTGTAGCAATCGAGTATCCATTGTTGTATACATACCAGTTGGATGCTGTATTCCAATCGGTAGAAGTACCCTTCCATATATAGTCGTACGAAGATACATTAGGAACAACAGGAGTATTTATAGTGATTGCAAATTCTTTGGGTTGGGCACAGGTGGAAGGATCCGGAGTGAAGGTAAGATTATCATTCAATCCAGAAGTTGTATAGGTTGTTCCTGACACATAACCTGTAATCGCTTCCCAAGAACCAGATATAAGCACATCAGCCGAATTTCTGGTTGGCAGTACAATTTGGTCGCCTGGACAAAGATCACCGAAGGTGAAATCCACAATAGGTTCCCAAATTGCGTACATGTATTCCGGTGAACCGTACTTGTCGGCTGCTACGGTTGCAACCGCATTAGTATAAGTCGATTCCTTATAAAATGCTCCGTTGTAGAACAAGAAGTTTGGATTACAGTCGGTGATAGAAGCACCCGACTCGTTTGACCTGTACCATCCCTTGAAATTATAGCCAGTGCGAGTAGGTACTGGAGGATTGACTGCTACATTGATGCCCAAATCTGGTGAACTGGTGCTTGTGCCGTCAATCTGAACCGTATTGGAACCATCGTTCCAGAACCATTCAACAAAGGTATGTTCGGGCGTTTCAACATCTACATACTCGGCACGAAGCTTTATGGTGTAGGTTGCCTGGAACTCAACATAAGGATCATCTGGGCTTATAGGATGGATTCTTGTACTATTCGGAGGAAATCCTGTTTCAATATAATCTTCAGGATTTTCAGGATCGAACCAACGCGTAACTACCATTTTGGAATCAGCCTTCAGCGCAGTAAAGGTAGCTCCCGGGTAGATACATGAGTTGGGTATATCTTCATAACTTTCACCATTGTAATGTTGCAATACCCAGTGCGAAAATTTCTTTGTGTCATCCACATAAGAACAAGCGTTTCCAGCAACAACATCTACATTATCCTGATACAATAATTCTTCAGTAGGAACAGGTCCAGCACCATCATTGTCCTCATATACCACGGTAATACCATTTGCGCCACGGAGTTTTGCACGCCACTTGCCATAGAGGTCGTATTTTCTGGTAATCCAGAACCGTTCTGGATTTCTTGGAAGAATTTCATGAGTATTCTCGTCTTCATAGTAAAGTTCAGCATTCCAAGTAGCGCCATTACCCCATTTATCCATAGGATCGGTAAATTCGGTAGTCTTGTCGTATGCAACAGTGTTATCATCATTCAATACAACGACATTTTCGCTGAAAGGATGCTCACACTCTTCATCTGTAAACCAACCCACAAACTCGTAGTCATCACGAGTTCCTGTAGGCACACTGATTTTATTTCCGTAGTCGATACGGAAATTCAATGCCTGATTATCCGAGCCCCAGAATATGGTTTCATCATCAGTACTTACATTTGGATGCAGGAAGACACGATACTGGATTTGTCTCCACTTAGCATATACGGTTACATTTGCAGCTGGCATCTTTGTGTTAAAGTTGTAAGGTCGAGTACAAGGCTCATCCACATACCATCCTTCAAACACAAATCCTCGAGGAGCTGTATGAACATAATCGCCGTATGAAGATATATCAGATCCGTATGCGACATCCTCTATTTCGTGAAGTTGACCACTAGAAGGATTATCATTAAGCTTTACATTGTTTCCGTTATAGTAGGAACCATCCATATAGTTAATGATATTTTCTTCGCGACTATAATAATAGTCCATAATATTATTATTTCCTCTTTGATTTCCAGAAACGTTACCAAATCCAAGGAATGATGGTTGATGCTGACCAGATGCTCCAGACCCAGATCTAGCGGGTATTTCATACTCCAAATAATATTCTACACTATTAACTGTAGTGCAAGTTCTTTCTGTATAGTCTTCACCAATAACCTTAGGAAACCATATATTGTATGTCCAGTCATCTGCTGTAGAATATTTAGCTACAAGATAATTGCCGTTGGAACTAGTCAAATCACCCAAAATCTGCTTATCCATAATTGATATCAACCCCTTGACAGAACCACCACCGGAAACAGCATCATTTCTTGCCGCTGCTCCTATCATCAACACCCAGCTACTAAAGCGCTTACCATCAAAATCGTCAAAATTATCATATATAGGCCACATTTCCACTATACTCTGACCATACCTTGCAGTAATAGGATAATAAGTATATGTATAATTCCCCATTACAGTATCCCTACTTGGATAACTACATTCTGGATGGTTGCTGTATGTAGAGCTAGTCCATTTAGCGCACAAATAATCATTACTAGTTGCATTGCGATTTTCGTTTAATGTCAACTTATTGGTTGCATATTGATATTTGCCTTCATCGCGACCGCTATTAATCATACGATAATAGATAAACTTTACCGTATATTCTATTCTGTCGTAATAAACATTTACTATGGAATTGCCTTCGGGGGCGATTCTCACATGCTCGTTAAAATTATTGAGGTAAAAACCAGTATATTTTCTAGGCGTTCCATCAATTTTTGCGTATCTAGTATTAGCATTGAGAGGGTCATCGTAAACCGAGCTTACCGTGCTAACCTCAGTATTAGGAGTTCCTTCAAGATTAATGGCTTCTTCGAAATCATAACCATCACAGGTTATATTTTGCTTCCAAACAATAACAGTGTATTTGGCTTTTTCATTTACATTCCATTTTGCATAAACATGCGTATTTGCTTCAAGATGCTGACCAAATACAAATTCAGATCCTGTTGGGTTTCCATATTGTGTGGCAGGTTCGCCTGTGTACCACCCCGCAAACTCATAGCCATTTCGCAACATAGTCAGTGTTGGTCTTGCCGTAACATCTCCTGCATGAATAAAGTCGGCAGCCTTGTAGGTGGCACCCTTGCCGTTCTCGTGGTAAATCAACCAGAAACCTTCGGATACAACAACATTAAATGTCACATTGCCAGTTATCTCAATTTCAGTATTGAGGGTATAATTACGGGAATCATTATCATGCCCTACAATATGGCTACCGTCTGTTGAGGATTTGACCATCCATCCTTCAAATTTGCTGGTATTGCTGCGTGGTGTGTAGTTTGTGCTTACCGTATATGGCATACTGGTAATGCCTGCATCAGCACGGAAAAGAATAACATCGTTATCAATAACTGCTTCGTTCTCATCTAGGTACAAAACAGAATAAGACTTGAAAAGCATGGTATAAAAATCCAACTCGGTTCCGTCGGTAACACCTGCATTCAGCCTATTTTTAATGCTATCGCGTACACCATCAAAAGTCATGAAATTTGGGACATCATCCTTGGTATAATTCTCTTTAGCAATCCAGCCCATGCACTTAACGCCGGCAGCCAGATTATCGGTACCCATGCCCGGATTGTAAACTATGCGGTTGAAGTCGCCCTGTGTAATGTCAAGTTTCTTAACATATATCGTCACAACTGTGCCGTCAGCCTGATGCAGTTTCACCTTCATACGTGCATAGTCGCCAGCCTGAGCCACAATATAAACCGAGAACGAATGTGCCGGAAAGGTTATTTTGCCGTTTTCGGAAGCCACTGTTGCTACGAACTCTAGTCCATTAGCTCCTTCGTGGTAAATATCAAGCAACTGACCATCGGCAAAGTTTGTGTTTTCCATCGAAACCATAGCTGGCTGTTCGGGTTCGGGCTGCCACTCACGACCATCCTTGGTGATGTCGATGTCGTAGGCGCAATAGAGCTGCTTGCCGTTCGGCGAAATTCGCTCTACGGGAGTAGCGCTAACCGATGCATCGTCAACGCCACGCACTTCCAATACCAGAGAACCGGACTTGGAAATCTCGCTTTCTACCGTAACCTTTGCTTGTGCCCAAGCCGTGCCACCAGAGAGAAGGCAAAGACAAATTAACATCACAATGGAACTTGACCTACCATTGTACCCACATACTTTTACGCCATGCGAAAACGCACGAACAACATTAGAAACAAACATTCTTTTACCTATTACGCATAAAGTTAAAATCCGACAATCACACACAACGCTGATTATCAAGTTTTTAGTTTGATTCTATGATAGAATCAAACTAGGTGCGAATGTACGATAAATTAGTACCTTGTCAAATATATGATTTAGCCAGCATTTAACTATTATACAAAGAAAAAGTTACTGCATAGAAAAAGCCTCACAAATAATATTTTGTTGTCATTTTTTACAAAGATTAGAGAACGAGGAATCGCGCATGGCTATTGGGATCTGGTTGTATACGCGGCAGTATTTTTGGTCCCCATTCCCCATCCCATCTGCGTTAAAGACATTAAGGCCTTTAACGGCCTTAAGGATGGGATGGGTGATGGGGCAAAATACTGAGTGCTATTCCTTTACAACCTTACGATTTATAACGAAATCGGCAGTAGATATGCGGACATTGTAGGTTCCGTCCGACAGACCTGCAAGGCGAAGTACAACCTCGTAGTCGTTCTGCGAGCAGTTGACTTTCTGAGTGTGGACCATCCTGCCGAGCATATCGTAAACCTCAACGGTTGCCTGCATGTTGCCGAAATTCTCGAAATGCAGTGTCAGGTTGTCGTCGAAAGGATTGGGGAATGCCAGAACATCGGGTTCGCCCAGAGTTTCGGCAGGACAGTTTGCCACGATTATTTCCGAAGCGGTGCTTGTGCCGTCGTAGTCAACCTGTACAAGGCGGTAGTAGTTGTCGCCACCGCGAGCGCCATAGTCGGTGTAAGCATAGTCAATCGGTTCAATCGAGTTGCCAGCACCAGCCACGCGTGCTATTTCCTTGAAGTTTACTGCATCGTGCGAGCGTTCAAGCACAAAGAAATCGTTGTTCTTTTCGGTGGCAGTAGTCCATTCGATGAGAGATGATTTGCCGTTGCAGGTTGCAGTGAAGGAGGTGAGTTCGATGGGAAGGATTGTATTTTCATCTATAGAACCGAACGATAATGTTTTTTCGCCAACTCCAGCACGTGTCGCTGTCAGATTTATATTGCTCATAGAAACCTGATTGTACGGATTCTCAGGAGATGCAGTTCCTCCAATATTCTTCCAGCAACCATCGTAAATGGCCATCTTTATGGCACTTGCATCACGTTGATTGATACTTGTATCATTAAAATGAACATCTTCGGATGCTGTAACGGTGAAAGATACATCTTCGATGGGCGATGATGTACCTAAATTCCAGAAATACATATTGCTTACATGATCAAACTTTTCGTTTGTGCCATTGTCATTGCATATATTGTTCTGGTTCCACCATACTGGCATTTCGGATGCAGAGAAACCTCCTTCCTTGAAATTGAAATTCAGACTTGTATTCGCAGAAAGAGATGTTACATCCATTTTACCGAGCACACCATTGCTACCAGTCGGGAAAGAGAATTCAGAAGCAGAAGCAACCTTTGTTACCGTGCCGTCTATATAACTGTTAGTGCTTGCTCCTTCAGCTACTGCATAGGACTCGAATTTGACATTGCCAACAATGTTGCCCTTAACAAACTTTACTTTCTCGTTGACAGTAAGTTCGCCCGAAAGAGTAAGGTCGTTTTCGCTCTTGTTCATTGTAACATTTGTAATTTCGGTTGCAGTAGCTGTTTGCTCGTTGCCACCCTTGAACGCCAGCGACTGTGGCAGTTCAATACCATTGCTCGATGAAGAATTGTCGGTAAGGTTGCCGTATAGTTCTATTGTGTCGGATGCAAAATTGTTCAATGCCTGTCCAATAGTAAGATTCTTGAGCTTTAGGTTACTACCGTTGCTAGGAGCAGAAATGCTGTGCGATTCTTCTCCTACAAGTGTAAGCGAGGTGTTTTCGTTGGTTATGAAAACTCCATTGCTAACAATGTTTCCGCCAAGTTTAATTTCGAAAGCATTGCCTTCGGATGGACGGAAAGTTCCATTGGCTTCTATTGTTATGTCGCCCTCGACTTCCAAGATGGAGTTTTCCTGTGTATTTCTAAATCTACCAGATGAACCTATTGTCAACGACTTGCATTTGACCACATTGCCGCTTCGTATTTCAATTTCTGTGTTGTTGCCTACATTTGGAATTTCAACATCAATATTTTCGTCTGGAACTACGAGCGACATCCAGTTGGCACAATCACACCAATCGGAATTTTTCTTTCCGCTCCACTTGCCTTTTGTGAATTCATCCGGTATTATTGGCAACGGATAACCTATTTCACCATTAGGACCAGCAGGATTATCCTTATAGTTTATACCACTGGAAAGATAATCAGAAGTATAATTATAACCTTCCCAATTAGCTTCGTCGTTAATCCTAATTATCCATTCTCTCTTAGTGGCAGAAGTAAATGGACCCTTGAACTTTGCAATGCCTGAAGAAATGTTGAGCGATGATGTGAAACAACCTCTACTTGGAAATATTACAGAACCTCTAGTTCCATAATGCTCAGTAGTATTTGGAATACGATCTCCTTCGTATCCGTAATAATTCAACCATCCCGTTGCTGTATATCCGTACAGCACATTTCCTGTATAATAGGCATTGTGTTCTGTTTTTCCGCCATCCGTATCGCGCAACCATTCGCCACCTTGCATTATCCATATCTGGTCTTTCTCATTCAAGTCGAGGGGACCATCTACATTAATTTCCCAGTTATCATAGTCAAGCACTCCATTTACATAAATATTAATGTTATTCCATAGATCTGGCTCAACACCGCCATTGCCTGTATAGCCAATGCTTCCTGTTGTTTCTGTAATCGTTATTACACTTCCTGCACCAAGTGATGAATTCTTGCGCGTTATTCTCCAAAATCCTTCATTTGTACCCCACAAACCTTCATAAAGTCTTCCATAACCATTGTCGGTCATATCTATTGATGTTTCAGGAGTTATTTTCTTGAAAATTACAAAACTGAATTCATCGGCAGTATTACCTTCTCCATTTATTGTATTATTTATTGCGACAATCGCCAAATCACCTGGCTCAAGTATTGTCGTTCTGCTATATGTAAATGTAGTCTGTGCCTTTGGCGAGCAGTTTCCTTCGGCATCAACATAGAAGACGGCTGCCATATATTGTGTACCAGGAGTTAATCCTGTTATTGAAACAGAAGTTTCCGAACCTGAATGAACTACATATTCACCTGTTTGAGTTTGAGTTCCGCTTCCGAATACAGTATTGGCAGTAATTGAAGTGAAATCAGCACAAGTTGAAGTTATATCGCTATTGCCTTCCTTGCATATTACCACATATCTTCCACCATCGCAAACAGTACCGCTTATGTTCCAAGTCAAAGTTTCTGATGTTTCATCATTGTCGCGCTGCAGACTTGTTATTCTTGGCAATGCAAGATTCATTGTAGTGCCGGTAGTCCATTTGTTTTCTTCAGCAATCCACCTGTATGCTTTCAGTTTATATGTGTTTCCTGCTTCTAGACCAGTTACCGTAACCGATGATGGCATAGTATTGCCTTTATATACAACATACGAATACAAATCTGGATTTCCAAACCTGTATCCGCTACCGAATTCTGTATTGTCTGTTATGTCCGACGGATTGGTTGTGCCGAGCGACACGGGATAATTTGAACCCTTGCGGATTGCAATCGCAAAAATGTCGGAAGTCGTTGTACACGATGTATATTCAATGCTTATTGTAGCTCCAGTGTTCTTCATGCACAATGCTGACAAAGAAGTTATTGTAGGATTGCTATTTGTAATAAATGAAAGTTCAGGACCGTATGCTGTGCCGTGTCCGTTGGTTGCGTATGCACGTACATAGTAGGTTGTGCAAGGATTAAGCCCTTCTATCTCTTTCTGGAAAGCCGTGCCAGTAGTGGTATAAGCCGTCCCGACTTCTTCTATTTCGTTTTCTATGGTAGGATTTGTCGATGTACCATATACAAATCCGTAGCTTGTAATACGGCAGTGCGCACCGCCGATATCAGTTATTCCTGCACATTCTATTGTAGCAGTAGTCGTTGTAATATCCGAGGTCGTCAGTGCTGTTGATGAAACAGTAGCATCTGCTTCGCATGGGATACAGGAGGTTGAATAGGCGGAATAGGTAACTCCGCTACCTTTTTTATATATGGCAATGTCTTTCTGTCCAGATGAATAGCAAGAAAATATATGTGGATTACTAGTTGAATTGTACTTTAATATATTACGAGTATTGTCTCCTTGCGCAATTATCGTTGCAACATTATCATTTGAAATTTCTATAGTCCAACTTCCATTAGAGTCCAAATCAGATTCTGTTTTTAAATGATTTGAAGTTGAACTTGCCGCATAAATATATCCATCGTTTACTTCATCATAAAATGACCATTGCCCACTTGCAACTCCAGTTCTAAGTTCAAATATACAGACATTCTCACCAAGAATAATTATATCATCATCTTTTGTAACATCAGCTTCAGCCCTATTATTATCTCTTTGTGTAGTGCTTATTGCAACATCGGATTCTTTAGCTACAATTACGACCTTGTCACCAGCCATCAATGGGGTAGCTTGGGAAACAATTCGCCAATCTTCCGAACCGCCTGCTTCTTCCGTAGCAAAAACGGCATAATAAGACATATCATCGTTGACAGCAGTTCCTGCAATGCCAGCACCCGAAAGCAGAGCTGGAGCCTCGTCAGTTTCAGCAACTGGAACCGACGACCATCCCACGAATTTTTTATCGTCACAAGTACCTTGGGCAGGATTTGCAGGAACATCTTCTATAGGAATTGTAGAGCCTTCGCAATATGTATAAGTACGAGTAGAACCAGCCACATTCCAAACAACATTATGATTTGGCTTATGTTCAAAGTTTATCCTTACCCTACAATTGCTTGATGGTATTACAGTAAAAGTATTTCCATTTTGCGATACATTTGCAGTACCATCTGTGACGGTGGATGGTGATTCTGCTAACTGATAGCAAGGCGCAGGAGTAGCAGTGATTATATACCCTTCGACAGATACAGTACCATAGTCATCATTGTTCGACTCTGCATCAAGTGTATAGTTAGGCGTATTGAACGAGCCACCCGACACCCAGCCACTATAATCCCCATTCCTACAATCTGCACGTACCCACCAATAATAGGTCCTATTTGCCGTAAGTCCACTAATATTTGCTGTTGGGTTTGTACTTACCGAACCTTCTAGTGGAGTACTTGAGGTTGGTGCAGTGCTTGATGTTGAATAATAATAGTCCCAATCGGTTTCTGAATCTCCAGCTGACCAACTTATGGTAGCAGTATTTTGTGTAATACTTGAAACAGAAAGCGATGTGGGGGCATGACAGGAACACGATGGAGAGGAATTGTATATGTTAGTACAATCGTCATACACAATCTTGACATCATCCAATGCTCTAACAGCAGTTGTTCCAGAATAATATACTCTTATGTAACAGTTTTCGTATGATGACAAATCAGCAGACAAACAATACCAAGTTCCTTGTGTTACATTATTAAATGTATTGCCAGCTTCTACTTCATCCCATGAACTACCATTAGAAGATACCATAATACTAAATTTAGATGAACTATTAGTGTTATTTGTAGTCTTTGAATAATAGCATTCTATCGATATAGGATTAGCAATCTTATTTACTGTCTTTATATAAGCCGTTGTAGTTACTGTAGTTTTTCCATATTTTGAACCTCCATGCGGAGATATACTATTATCAGTATTATCTATATTGTTGAAATCCCAAAACGTTCCATCATCAGCAGGTTCCCATCCGTATGTTTTTTCTACTTCCGCACCAGTTGATTGTCTATATACTGCATACAAATCAATATTTTCACTTGGATAATAAGTTTGTCCTGCAGTTCCTACGATAGTAGGCGCCGTCGTTGTTTCTGTCACAGGCAATGTTGCCCAGCCGTAGAATGTATATTCAGGATCACAACCTGCTGGAGCAATTGCCGATGGCAAAGTAATACCTGCACCGCCTTCCGCTTCTATAAGAGATGTGGTTGGTGGCGTGGTAGAACTATGTCCCGTTCCATAGTAGAAAGAAACGCTATATCTAGGTATGGCTGTAAAAGTAGCAGTTACAGTTGCATCTGCTGTCCCCATTGTAACTGTAGTTTGATTGGCGCTTGTACTTGACAGACTAGCCCCTGTACCACTTATTGACCAGTGGTCAAAAGCATAACCAGGATTTGAAGTGGCGGTTGCAGTAGCAGTGGAACCTTCTGCAACAGTTGTAGAACTTAATGCAACTGTTCCTGAATTATCAGGAGAAACAGCAGAAGAAAGAACATGGGTAGGAGTAGAAGATGCAGGTTCGTATGTTATTGTAAAAGATTGACAATATAAAGAATTAGCAGTTGCTGCTATTTTTATAACAACATTTTCATTATTTTGTATTTCATAATTAGCATTGGACATAGTTGGCGTTACATTAACATAACTTGTTGACCAAGAGCCATACCATGAGGCATTATTAAATGGTGCATTAGAAATAGATGATAATGTGTTACTTCCTGCTTTCATGGAAAAGTTTCCTGCACCTTTACTTGAATTTGATTTCATTGACAATGTTATGCCAGTAATTTTATATCCTGCATAATTTGATAACGTTAATGTCATGGAATTGTTCGCTGTCAATTGGTATAAGGTACCATAAGTACTATTATATGTTGCAGAAGAACCAGCAGGAGCAGTACCACTACTTATAGTGACGGAAGAAGTTGTTTCTATAGTGTATGTTACCGTTGTCTGTCCCCACGCCACTTTTCCTCCTACCACAATCGCCATCACCAACATCACCCTCATCATCAAGGAACGGAATGAAAAACTGTTGCGTACTGCAATTGCTTCGCTGCTACGCACGAGCGAAGTATCTGATACTGAATATATTGTATTCATATAAAACTTAAATTCAAATTCAAAATTAGAACGGCAAAGATATAATATATTTACGATTTACGAATTACGATTGACGATTTTAGATTAGCGGTAGGGAAAGAAAGGTTAAGTGCGTAAAAATGAAGGAGCAAAGAATCGCGCCATGATTCGATGTAGAGTCGTTGCGCGCAACGACTGTACAATTCAAGGGGGCAACGTTCGATGATTTGAAAATTTGAGGATTGTAGCGGCGCAATGATTTGCGCCGATTATGCGCAATGATTTGCGCCGATTATGTGCAATGCGTTGCGCTGATTATGATAATTTTCATCGATTGAAATCCGTTGCATCGATTGAGACGCAAAATTTTGCGTCTGTACAAGAAAGCGGCCGAAGGGCTAAAAATAGTCGCTACGCGATAGGAATAATAAGTCGCTACGCGAGATGTATAAGAGTCGCTACGCGAAAATAGAAGGAGTCGCTACGCGAGAAATAATACAAATCGAAACAAATCTTTCAAATCTTTTTTTGTTTGATTTGGAAAAGATTTGTATAATTTAACTTCGTTGAGGGCTGCGCCGTTCTGCCACTTGTGGCACTAAAAAGAAGTCGCTACGCGAAAATAGAAGGAGTCGCTACGCGAGAAATTGAACAAATTAAAACAAATCTTACAAATCAAATAAGTTTGATTTTGTCAATAATTCCTGTTTTATTGTCACGATGATACCATTCCGAATATAATCCATTGGGACTAAAATTGATTAGCATTCCAAATGGCATGTGGGTTAAGTTCATATAGTTCCATAGCTGCCGACGATGTGGCGTATCAATATGGGCGATAGTTTTAAGTTCTACAATTATATTGTCATCTATTACTAAATCCATACGATAATTTTGGTCAAGCTGAACATCATCCCAATATATTGGCAAAAAGACTTGCCGTTCTACCTTGTAAGCATCCTTCTCAAGCAAATATTTAAAAGCAGCTTCGTATGCGGATTCCAATAGTCCGTACTGGTATTTGTTATACACAGTCATAGCTACTCCCGTTATTTTATGAAAAAACTCGTACTTTTTATTATGTTCCTTTATTAAGTCCATTTCAATTTGCATATTCGTTTAATTGAGACAAATCTAAGCATTTTTTCAAATATATTTGTTCAATTTGAAAAAGATTTGTCATATTTAACTTCGTTGAGGGCTGCGCCGTTCTGCCCTTTAGGGCACTAAAAAGAAGTCGTTGCGCGAAAAAAAAGAGTCGCTACGCGAGAAATAATACAAAATAGAACAAATTTGACAAATTTTATTGGTTCTCTGGGGAATTTGATTTAAATTTGTTATATTTCTGCCCGTCAGGGCACTGAATAGACAAAAAAATAGCGGAGCAAATCGTTGCCCCGCTATCAATTGTCAATTATACATTGTTAATTTTTAACAACATTCTTGTTTATTACAAAATCCGTTGTGCTAACCCTTACCGTATAAGCACCGCTTGGCAGATTGCTGAGGTTCAAGATGGTCTCGTAGCTGTTCTGCGGTGCGGATGCCTTCTCGGTGTAGATGAGCTTGCCAAGCATATCGTAAATCTCGATGGTTGCTGCGCGGTTGCTGAAGTTGTCCAGAACAAGGGTAAGCTCGCCGTTGAACGGGTTCGGGTAAGC
Organism: Bacteroidales bacterium; assembly: GCA_045112395.1. GTDB lineage: Bacteria > Bacteroidota > Bacteroidia > Bacteroidales > ML635J-15 > Bact-19. The sequence goes on along the minus strand of JBGUHW010000216.1, from coordinate 2,883 downwards.
CTGAACATCCGGCTCGCCGACTTCGGGTTCGATGCAGTTTGCAACAATTACTTCCGAAACGGTGCGAGTGCCGTCGTAGTCAACCTGGACGAGGCGATAGTAGTTGTCACCACCGTGGATACCATAGTCGGTGTAAGAGTAGTCGAGCGGTTCAATAGAGTTGCCAGCACCTGCTATACGAGCAATCTCGGTGAAGTTGATTGCATCATCTGAACGCTCGAGCGAGAAGTAGTCGTTGTTCTTCTCGGTAGCGGTTGTCCACTCTACAAGTGCTGAACGACCATCGCAGGTTGCGGTGAAGGAAGTGAGCTCGATTGGAAGAACAATGGTTTTACTCTTAGAGCCCAACGATGTAATTGCGCTTCCGCGAGTACCCCTTGCCTCTACGCCGACATTGGAAATAGTAATTTCTGTGAAATCTGAAGTTATAGAAAGTTCACCACCTGCATTTTTCCAGCATTCATCATATACAGCAACCTGTATGACATTACCTGGATTCTCAGGATCTGGATATTCGCTCGGGCTATGGAAATGTTCTCCAGCAGTTGCTGCCGCTGTTCTAAACATTACACCCGATAGTGCCGCTGATGAATTGAAATCCCAGTACTCGAAGTTGCTTACATGGTCGAACGGATCTCTTCCACACATATCGGCAGCATTCCACCAACGCGGTATTACTTCAGTAGTGAAGCCGTGTGTGCCATCGCCATTGTCGGATGAATTGTGGTGGAACTTAGCAACTGCATTCTGCTCCAATGCTATTTTTGCTGTAATCGAACCGAGAACATTGTCATCGCCAGTCGGGAAGGTAAAGTTATTGCCTGCACCTATCTTGGTTACTGTGCCAGATGCATAACTTTCGTAACCGCCACATACTATTGTACGACCAGTAGCATCAAATGTTACATTGCCGTCCATGATACCATACTCGAAAATGGTTGTCTTGCTGAAGATTGTTCCATCGGGGAATACTGTGTGCGGAACGCCAGCCCTTGAACGATGCATGTTCAAGCGTACATTGTTGTTAAGTGTAAGAGGAGAAGCGCCATTGCTAACATTTTGTGTACCGCTTCCAGCAAATACAAGAGTACCGCCCTCTTCAATCGAACCACCATCGATTACGAGGTTTCCGCCCAAGCGCAATGCCGGAGTAGTATCGCTTTCGGGGAAGTCCAAAGTGCCTTCAAGTACCAGATTGCCTGCAATGCTCAAGGTATCCTTGTTGTCGAATGCTACAGATGCTCCGCTTGCAATGTTTGCATTTCCTGTTACAAGAAGTGCGCCTGTGCTGCTGAGAGTAATGCTTCCGCTTTCGACATTGAGGTCTCCACCGATATTAAGTGCCGTACCTTCGCCAATGGTGATTGGTCTACGAACAATCATACCGCTGTTGGATGCGAATGACGGACTGCTTATTACCGGATTGTTCAAAATACATTTATCCGAATCACCAGTACGCAGTATCAAATTGAGTGTATCCGAAAGTCCTTCAAGCGTACGGTAGTTGCCATCGAAATATACCCAGTTGTTCACATCGCTCCAGTCGGCACTCTCGTAACCTGTCCATATTGCACCATGTTCTGGAGCATGCGTCATTGGCTGATTGCCAGGCACCGTTACTGTCATAGAAATTGTTTCCTCATCCTTACAGCCATTTGCATCGGTAACAGTTACTGTATAGTTGGCATTTGAGGTAATTGCAACCGTCTTGGATGCACCCGTGCCTAAATCGTTGCTCCAGCTATACGAACCGCCATCGCCGGCACCGCTAGCCACGATAGTTTCGGACTTAAGTGCGCAAACTGATGTAGGTCCATCAATACTTGCCGTAGGCAACGAATTTACTGTTATCTGTACCGTCTGGCTGGAAGAACCACATCCATTTGTAGCAGTATATTTAATGTAGTAACCATTCTGTTCGTTAGTTACGGCCGAGCCATTTGTGAATGAACTCCAATCGGAATTGTTTGCGCTTATCTGATAGCTTGACGATGACACATCCTTACCGTTATTTTCAACTGAGGGTTCAAGTGTCAGTGTGCTACCAGAACAAACTGGAGATGCACTAAGGGCGATAGAGGGAACATCACTTACCTTTACACTGAATTCCTTCACTACGCTGTTATGTCCAGCACAACCGTTATTGTCTGCTACGGAAACCCTATAGCTTACCGTTCCTGTTGTAGTATATGGCGGAGTGTATCTATCAGAACTGGACGCATCCGGCGCAGCTACCCAGCTTGAGCCGTTGTACTTCTGCCAAGTGTATGTGTAGTCGCCACTACCTGCTGTTGGTGTTGCACTAACAGCTGCATGTGCACCAGTTACGCAATAGTCCACATTGGCAATGTTGCTAACTTCTAGGTAGTGGGTGAAGTTGGCTGTATATGAGGCCGCACCATTGACAGTAACACTTCGTGGGTTATCTGTAACACCATCGCTCCATTGAGAGAAGCAATAGCCATCGTCAGGTGTTGCCCTTAATGTTGCCATTGCACCGCAGTTGTAGGTGTTGCCACCGCTCACGGAACCACCAGCGTCAGCCGTAGCCGTGATAACATAGTTTATGATGTTGTATGTAACGGTGACTGTTACATTATCAGCAGGCATAGTACCGCTTACAGTTGCTTGATTAGGAGTGTAACAATTTATGTTCGGAGAGTTGACACTGTAAGATGCATTATAGTTTACGCTTGCTGTGTAAGTTTCAGAAGCCGTAGTATGGTCGGCATACTCGTAGTTTATAGTCAGCGTGTAGCTGTTTACGCTGTAGGTAACGGTAACAGTTACATCGCTTGTGCCCATCGTACCGCTTACAACCGCGATGTTCGGAGTATAGCCGGTGATGCTAGGCGACTCCACGCTGTATGAAGCATTGTAGTT
>JBGUHW010000215.1:0-5566 GCA_045112395.1 Bacteroidales bacterium | reverse complement strand
AAAGTGTAGCTTACCCTTATGTTCCATGGTACATTGAAATCGACGTAACTGTTAGGATATCCGTATATTATGTCGTACATGCTTTGTTGGGCTTCCTCTATTTTCTTGTCACGAGCTTTGGAGTTAAGAGAAAAACCAGCAGTGACGTATGCTATTGTCATTCGCAAAAGATGTCCGTTGTCTTTTACTAGGGCTTTGTTTATTCTTTGATAATTGCCGTATTCGTTAGGTGCAATTGCGTATGGGTCGAGCGAGGTGTTGAACGAAATGTCTACAACTTTTATGCGTGTACGCCCTGTGATGTTTATTGGTGCCCAGCGTAGACTGTCGGCGAAGATGTTGTAGCTTGTAGTTATGTTGAAACTTTCGAGCAGTTTAATTTTTGTGTTGTCCTTTGTAGTGTCCTTGAGGTTGCGAAGTTTCATCTCAAGGTTGTTGCCAAGGTTGATATTAACAGAACCAGAACCGCCTTTGCTTGGCGTGCCGTATGGCAGACCTTCGAACATCGAGTATGATACTATTTCGTACTGACCTGTTGCTTGGTTGTAATATGTTATTTTCTGGTATGAGCCATAGTATTTGTATTTTTCCTTGCCATAGTCGGGTACATAACTGAAACTTACGCTAGGCGAGAATACATGTCTCAGGGCTTTTACCTTTCCTTTGCGGAAATTGAACATACCATATATTGTTGTCGACCACGACAATGATGTATTGTAGTCCCATACACGGGCAAAAGTCGGATTGTAGCTAGTTTCCACAATGTTTTCCTCAGTGTTCCATTCCTTGGTAAACCTCTTGAAATACCATCTTTCGTTGTAGTTGAATGATGGTGTCAAGGTTGTGTATTTGAACAATTTGAAAGATGCGCTGATTGGAATTTTATGGATAACTCCGTTGGAGAGATTGTCGTAGGTAATATTGAAGAAAGTTGAATCGGTGGTGCTTATCTTGTTGGTCGCATTCATTGTGTAGGCAATCGAAATCTTTTCGTAGAAACGGCTTTTGCCTACAGCCTTCTTGCGCTTGAACGGGTATATTCGGCTCATGTTGAATGATAGTTCTGGCAGTGTGAGGTCGACGTTTCCGTTGTTGCTGTTCTGCGAATGCTTGAGAGCAACCGACATGCTGAACGGAGAGTTGGGAAATATATAGCTGTACGAAACACTCGACTGCTTGGTGGATGTCATGTAGTTGTCTACATTGTACGAATTGTACTTGTCGTAGTCGGTGCTGCTCATGTTCACATCGGCAGAAAATGTTGAGTTGGGATTTGCTTTGGAGTCCTGTGTGAATTTCCATCTGAATGCATATTGGTTTGATGTCGAGAAATTTGATAAGCCTCTGTATCCAAATAGGTTGCGGTTGTATTTGAAACTCAAAGATCCATTGAATTTGTATCGTAGCTTGTAATTTGTAATCAGGCCAGCACCCCAGCTTCCTTTCGAGTAAATGTCACCGAGTAGAGTAAGGTCAACGTAGTCGTTAATTGCAAAGTAATAACCACCGTTGCGCAGGAAGAAACCTCTGTTTTCCTCGTTTCCGAATTCAGGTATTATAAGCCCCGATGTACTGCCTTTCTTGTTCGGGAAAAATCCGAAAGGAATGCCAATTGGCGTGGGAATGTCTTCTATTACAAGGTTGGCAGGACCTGAAATTATCTTGTCATCCGGAATTACTATTGCCTTTGAAAGGTTGAAATAGAAATGCGGATCGGGCAGGTCGCAGGTCGTGAACTTGCCTTTGGTTATGTGTATATGCTTGTTGTCGTGCATTTTTGTTCGTCCGCCGATGAGGTAAGCGCCATCATACACAGTTGTGACATTCTTTATTATTCCCTTCTTTGTCTTGAAGTTATATCTTATTGTATCGGCGTTGAATGTTTCGTCTCCTTGGTTGAATTCCGGCTTGCCGACAATTGAGTCGCCATCGGTGCGTCCGTATGCGTAAACTTCGTTCTTGTCGAGGTCAACCTCGATGAATGCGGCGTTTATGGTCATGTCTTCGTACTTGACAACGGCGTTTCCAAACAGGAATGCCTTGCGGTTTTTCATGTCGTTCAGAAGCGAATCGTCAGAGTTGTAGTATACGGGAACATCAAAATCTTTGGATTTGCCATGCTTAGGATGTCCAAAGTTTGGAATGGCGATAGTGTCAACCTTCAACGAGTCCGGATTTGTTGATATGGAATCAGTTGCGCTTAGTTGAATTGTGTCTGTCTGCGCAGAAATACTGTCGTTATCTGTCGTAACTTGCGAAAATACAGCACTATTTGCAATGAGTACTGCAAAAAAAGTAAATAATAGTTCCGACAAATATTTTTTTAATAATATGAATTCCTTATTTTTGCGCAAAATTTGTTATAGTCCGTTTTCTTTTGAAAATTGGTGCAAAGATAATAAATATAACTGAAGTCGATTATGCAAAATATAAGGATAGTGTTGGCGATTCTTCTTCTTTTCTTCCTGTCGGCGAATCTTGCTGATGCTCAGGGGACGAAGAGCAAAGGATTGGATGTGGTTGTGATTGACCCGGGACATGGAGGAAAAGATCCTGGTGCACTTGGAAAGACCGCAAAGGAGAAAGACATTGTGCTTGCGGTTGCTCTGAAGGTTGGAAATCTTATCAAGAAAAATTATCCGAATGTAAAGGTAATATACACTAGGGACAAGGATGTTTTTGTAGAACTAGGCGAAAGGGCTGCTATTGCCAACCGCAACAATGCTAATCTTTTTATTTCGATACACGCAAACTCTGTTGATGGTAATACATCTACTCATGGAACCGAAACTTTCGTAATGGGTTTGCATAAGAATGAGGCGAATCTTGCTGTGGCAAAGCGCGAAAACTCGGTTATCTTGCAGGAGGATAACTATTCGTCCAAGTACGATGGTTTTGATCCGAATGACCCTGAAAGCAATATAATTTTCAGTCTTTTCCAGAATGCATATTCCGACCAAAGCCTGTTGCTTGCTGCATCTATAGAGGAGGAATTCAAGACATTGAAGCGTTACGACAGAGGTGTTAAGCAGGCAGGATTCCTTGTGTTGTGGAAGACGGCTATGCCTAGCGTACTTACAGAATTGGGCTTTATGAGCAATCTGGAGGAGGAACAGTATATGAAGTCGGATGCAGGTCAGACCGAACTTGCAGTGTCGATATACAATGCTTTTGCAAAATACAAGTCGCAGTACGACAATTCCGCAGTATATTTGGAAAAGGTGCCAGCTCGTCCTGTTACAACGCAAACTCAGCAACCAAAGGAACCAGAAAAATCAAATACAGATGCCGTTGCCGACAATGCGGACAAGCAGCCAGCTACAACGACAGCCGCAGACAAGCAGGAAAATAAAACAGAGGTGACTGCTGACAAACCGAAAGAACCAGTTGCAAAAACAGAAGATAAATCTGGAATTTTGTTTAAGGTTCAGATAAGAATGTCGCCGAAGGAACTTGAGGTAAATGAAAAGAATTTTGGAAAATATTACGATAAGGTTTCTTACTATATTCACGATAACAGCTACAAATACACTGTTGGCGCCGAAACCGACTACAATGCAGCTTTGAAGTTTTTCCACGAGGTAAAGCCAACTTATCCTGGATGCTTCATCATTGCACTGAAGGACGGCAAGAGAATGGATTTGAGTGAGGCTATAAAGGCAACAAAGAAATAAATTATAGGATTATGCAGAAGAAAAACAGAAAGTTCTTGATATATGGGTTGCTCGGAATTGTAATACTTGTTGTTACATATTTTGGCATAGGATTTTTGAAGGGCAGTCAGTTGTTCAAAGATACTGGTGAATATTATGTTTACTATGACCGTGTTGACGGACTTAACACATCGAGCCTTGTGCAGGTAAACGGCTACAAGATAGGTAAGGTGGCAAAGATTGAATTGCTCCCCGATAAGGATTGCAAACTTCTTGTTACGCTCGAATTGCAGAACGATTATCCTATTCCAGATTCTTCAGTTGCTGCTATTGTAAGTACCGACATTATGGGAACCAAAGGCATCGAGATGCGTTTCAGCGACAAGACAACCTACCATAAGCCAGGCGATTTTCTGCTAGGTCAGACACAGGAAAACCTTAAGGATCAAATAAGTGCTGAGGTGCTTCCTGTTAAGAAGGCTGTCGAAGACCTTATGGTTGAAATTACGGATGTGATAAATATTGTCTCGGGTGTGTTCAACGAGGATACTCGCCAGAATCTTGAGGAGAGTTTTGCTTCGTTGAGAAATTCGCTTGTCCACCTCGAACATTCGGTAGGACATTTGGACAACATCATGTCGAAGGAAACGGATGATATAGTTGACATTCTTGCAAATGTGAAGACGTTAAGCGATTCGCTAGCTGCAAGTTCAGATGAAATTAATGATTTCATAAATAATATTTCAACCTTCTCCGATACGCTCGTGGCTTTGAATCTAACAAGGACTGTCAATGAAGTTAACAGCGTTGTTGCAAAGGTTAATGATGTGGTTGATAGGGTAAATAGGGGCGAAGGTACTCTTGGCGAACTTATCAAGGACAACACATTGGCATTGCAGGTTGAAAACGCAACAATGAATCTTGACAAGTTGCTTACCGATATTCGAGTTCATCCAAAGAAGTACATTAATTTGAGCGTATTTGGAGGCAAGTCGTATTATGTTACCGATGAAGGTTATCTGTCCGACAAGGATTTGGAAAAGATGAAGAAACAGCAGGAAAAAGACCTTGAGGACACGCAGAAGGAACTTAGCAAGGAAATGAAAGCAGAGACCAAGACTGGACTGTATTTCGCAATTCAGATTTTGTCGTCGCCAACTAAGGCAGATATGACTTCGCGCGAATTCAAGATGCATAATGATGTTATTGAAATACATAGCGATGGCCGTTACAGATACTTCCTGTACCCGCATTCTAATCCTAAGTACACAAATACTCATTTGAAGACTGCAAAAGAAGATTTCCCAGATGCTTTCCCTGTTGCTATTGAAATGGGCAAGGTTATACAGTACGACGAAGGTCGTTCAAAGTATAACGGGAAATAGCCGAAACAAATCATTGTACAGACGCAAAATTTTGCGTCTTTTACAGAAACGGCGAAGCTATAGGATTAGAAACAAAAAAATGCGGACAACATTCCTGTTGCCCGCATTTTTTTTATGAAACGGTTTTATTATTTTTTCTTGAAAGCAAGAGCCCCGTTGCTTACTGTCACTTCGATGGTGTCGCCTTCGTGAACCTCGTCGCCGATAATCATCTTGGCAACTTGATTTTCAAGCTCGTGCTGAATGTAACGTTTTACTGGTCTTGCTCCGTAAATCGGGTCGTAGGCACTGTCGGCAATGAAGTTTACAGCTTCGTCGCTTACGGCAAGAGTGTAGTTGTTGTCGGCCATCTTCTTTACTAGGTGTACGAGCTGAATCTTCACGATGCCGACAATCTGTTCCTTGCTCAAAGGCTTAAAGATGATGGTTTCGTCGATACGGTTGAGGAACTCGGGGCGGACAAATGATTTCAAGGTTGCCATTATGTTCTGGCGTGTCTTTTCCTCATCATACTTGCCGCTGTCGATC
>JBGUHW010000214.1:0-2390 GCA_045112395.1 Bacteroidales bacterium | reverse complement strand
TCAAGTACTTGAAACAGAATGTTGAAAGTGTCGGGATGTGCTTTTTCAATTTCATCGAGCAGAACCACCGAATAAGGTTTGCGCCTTACTGCCTCGGTAAGCTGACCGCCTTCTTCGTAGCCGACATATCCTGGAGGCGCTCCGACCAGACGCGAAACGCTGTGCTTCTCCTGATATTCACTCATATCTATACGCGTCATCATGTTTTCGTCATCGAACATGAATTCAGCTAACGCCTTTGCCAATTCGGTCTTGCCGACACCGGTTGAACCAAGGAAGAGGAATGAACCGATAGGCCTTTTCTCGTCCTGCAAACCAGCACGTGAACGCCTTACTGCATTAGCAACAGCATCTATTGCCTCGTCCTGTCCAACTACACGCTTGTGAAGTTCTTCCTCAAGGTGCATAAGTTTGAAACGCTCGCTCATTGCCAGTCGGCTTACTGGAATACCTGTCCAACGGCTAACGATTTCGGCAATATCTTCGGCATCAACGGTTTCGTCAACCAAGCCCTTGTCGCCCTGAATGTTTTTCAACTTAGCTTTCAGTTCTTCGATGTTGCGCTCGCTCTCCTTTATTTTTCCGTAGCGGAATTCGGCGACCTTGCCGTAGTCGGCATTGCGTTCGGCAACCTCGGCTTCGTGCTTGTAGTTCTCGATATTCTGCTTCTCGGTTTGTATCTTGTCAACCAAAAGTTTTTCCTCTTTCCACTTCGACATCAACGAGTTGCGTTCGTTGCCAAGTTCGGCAAGTTGTTTTTCAATCTCCTTGACCTTTGATGTGTCGTTTTCGCGTTTCAAGGCTTCCTTTTCAATTTCTAGTTGCTGAATCTTACGGTTCAGAACATCGATTTCCTCTGGTACCGAGTTAACTTCGATACGCAACTTTGATGCAGCTTCATCAATAAGGTCAATGGCTTTATCTGGCAAAAACCTTTCGGTAATGTAACGGTTCGAAAGCTCAACTGCGGCTACAATTGCCTCATCAAGGATACGCACCTTGTGGTGGGTTTCGTAGCGTTCCTTCAGACCACGCAGAATCGAAACAGAACTTGCAATGTCAGGCTCGTCTATCATAACGGTCTGGAAACGACGCTCTAGAGCTTTATCCTTTTCGAAATACTTTTGGTACTCATCAAGGGTGGTGGCACCGATAGCACGAAGTTCGCCACGGGCAAGTGCTGGTTTCAAGATGTTGGCGGCATCCATTGCGCCCTGCGATTTGCCAGCACCAACCAAGGTGTGGATTTCATCAATGAAAAGCACGATTTCACCGTTGCTTTCAACGACTTCCTTAACCACGGCTTTCAGTCGTTCCTCGAATTCGCCCTGATATTTTGCACCAGCGATAAGCAAACCCATATCCAGCGAGAAAATCTTCTTGGATTTCAGATTGTCGGGGACATCGCCCTTTACAATACGTCCAGCAAGACCTTCAGCAATAGCAGTTTTACCAACGCCTGGTTCTCCTATTAGTATAGGGTTGTTCTTTGTACGCCTTGTAAGAATCTGCAAAATACGGCGGATTTCATCGTCACGACCAATGACTGGATCGAGCTTGCCGTTCATTGCGCGCTCGTTGAGGTTGATAGCGTATTTGCCAAGCGCATCGTAAGTGTCTTCTGCTGACTGCGAATTGACAGTGCTACCCTTGCGGAGTTCGAGGACGATGTTTTTCAGGTTTTCCTTGTTGAAACCAGCATCGCGCATCATCTTACCAATGCTTTCCTTGCTTTCGGCAAGTGCCATAATGATATGTTCAACGGAAATGAATTTGTCGTTCATTTCAGTTTTCTTCTTGTCGGCAGCGATGAGTATGCGGTTGGTGTCCTGCGAGATGTAAGGTTCGCCACCCTGAACTTTTGCATAGCGTGATACTATGCTTTGAGCCGTCAGTTCAAAGTTGCGCTTGTCGATTTCCAGTTTGCTGAGCATGTAGCTCATAATGTCGGGCGATTCGCTGAGCACCGCAAGAAGCAGATGCCCAGGCTCTATCGCCTGATGTACATTTTCGCTCGCGATAATCTGCGATTTTGAGATTATCTTCTGAGCCTTCGTTGTAAAATCTTCTATATTCATAATTCTTCAATTTTTTTCGGTTAACGCTGCGTGGTATTGCAATAAGTCTGCCGAGAAAAATGGATTTGATTTTAATTGACTGGTTTATAGGAGATTGTTTGTTTTGAACAAACTTGTTCTATGACATAATGGCATAACACAATGGCTTTGTTATGACATAAAGTCATGTAGTGTATGCTTTTTGTTTGCAAAGGAATATTTGTTAGTAAATAGGTATTGAATTTTCAAATTATCGAATCCTCAAATCATCGAATTCTCAACCTTTAGCTCGGCATAGCCAAATCTTTGAACACTTGACTTGTACAATCGTGC
>JBGUHW010000213.1:0-5643 GCA_045112395.1 Bacteroidales bacterium | reverse complement strand
TGTTACGAGCATTGGTAATTATGTGTTTTCCGGTTGTTCGGAATTGGATTCAATTTATTCACTAGCATTAGTACCGCCTACAGTATCTCAATACACTTTTGAATCATTGTCATCTGACCTTCCCATCATTATTCCTTGTGGCTGTTATTCTGTGTACAATAGTGCTGCATATTGGAACCGCTTTACAAATATGCAACCATATTGCCATTCATATACTCTTTCTGTTATATCTGCAAATCCTGATCAAGGTACGGTAAGTGGTGGCGGAACATATATGTCAAACGAAATAGCTACGCTTACGGCAACGCCTAACGAGGGCTATGCTTTTCTTGAGTGGAACGATGGCAATACCGATAATCCTCGTACAATTACGGTTACTAGCGACAGCACGTTTGTGGCGAACTTCACAAGTAGTAGTAGCGACATACAGGCAAAATTTTATATCGATTCCAATGCTACTGTCGAAGCAGGTTCGTCAATGACTCTTTTAGCAACAGAAGACTTTGTTGTTTATCCTATTATTTTCAACGCTGGACCGGATGAAGCTGCTGATACTTTAACTGTTGACCTTCTGATAAATGGCGATTCCATGTTGGCAGGTGGAGCACAGTCAATCTCATTGGCTTCACAGCCCCTACCTGTTAACCGGCCGGTTATTATATTTCCAGATGACGGCGCTTTGGCTTTTTCAGCAGACCAAATGGATTCGTATGGATTATTTGGCACTATCGAACTGTGCTTCATTGCAAATTACAGCGGCAACGATCCCAATACAGAAAACAATACCGTTTGTATAACCGTTACAAGACAACAGCAACACACGATTACCGTACTGGCAAACAATGAAGAATACGGCACTGTCACAGGCGGTGGAACATACGACTATGGTACAGAAATCCAAATTTCGGCGATAGCAAGCGAACATTGCCACTTTGTACAGTGGAGCGATGGCATTACCGACAACCCACGAACAGTTGTTGTAGAAGGCGACACAACTTATACGGCTTCGTTTGCTATTGATCAGCACACAATTACGGTTTTGTCAGATGATGAAAACTTGGGCTCTGTAAGCGAAGGTGGAACATACAATTATGGAACCGAAATCCAAATTTCGGCTACCGCCAGCGAAGGATACGCCTTCTTGTCGTGGAACGATGGCAATGCCGAAAATCCGCGCACAATTGAAGTGATTTCAGACACAACATATATTGCCACTTTTGCTATTGCACGAACAGTAACCATAGAATCATCAAATACCGATATGGGGTATGTAATTGGAAGTGGCGTTTATGCCGAAGGTGCAGAGGTTGAAATTACTGCCGTACCATACGAAGGCTATCGTTTTGACCATTGGGTTGATGTTGATAATCCGTCGAGAGATTTTAACACTGACAATCCGCGTACGATAGAGGTTTCAACTGACGTTACTTATATGGCTGTATTTACAGATGTCGTTGGTATTGAAGACAATGGTGTTCCTGCAATCTCAGTTTTCCCCAATCCAACAAGCGACATCATAAACATCACATCATCCGAGCCCATTTCCGAAATCGAGATTGTAAATATGATGGGACAGCTGGTGAAGCGCATCGAGGTAAATAGCGACAATGCGGTTTGTGATGTGGAAGATTTGAAGGCAGGTGTGTATGTGGTGAGGATCCGCACCCTTCGACAGGCTCAGGGGGCGGTTTTACGGAAATTTATAAAAGAATAGAGTGCTCTGCGAGCAGAAATCATACAAATATGTTGCAAATCAAACAAATAGATTTGTAAAATTTGTTTAGATTTGTTCAATTTCTCTCCGCAGGAGACTGAAAAATAAAAATCAAGGACGGTTCAATGCCGTCCTTTTTTGTTTGGTGTATTTCCTTTTTTTGTATTTTTGCAAAGAAAACAATATGTAATGAAGAACATTTTGACTGATATAAGACAGCTTGCTTCAAAGGTTATTCCAGCAGGAAGTTCCGCTTGGCTCTATGGTTCGAGAGCACGTGGCACTGCGCATTCGCATTCCGACTGGGACATTCTATTGATTCTTGACAAAGATACACTAACGCAATCTGACTATGATTCGATAAGTTATCCTTTCGTGTTGCTCGGTTGCGAATTGGGAGAGGAAATAAATCCGATTATGTACACTGAGAAGGAATGGCAGTTATATAAAGCTACGCCATTCTATGAAAATGTGAAACGCGATGCTATAAATCTTTTGTCATGAATCAGGAAGAAAAAGAACTTTTGGTTGTGCGACAGGTTGAGAAAGCACATTATTTTTTGAATCAAGCCGATGAAATGATGACTCTTGGTCATACGGATTTGGCTATAAACCGTTTGTATTATTCGTGCTTCCATATTGTACAAGCATTGTTTCTTAAGTCGGGAATATCAGTGCGAACACATTCTGGAATAATTACGCAGTTCAGTCAGTATTTTGTAAAAACCGACATTGTTTCAATGGAAAAAGGCAGTTTGTTGGCTAGATTATTTCAATTAAGACAAAAAGCAGACTACAATTGTGCATACGATATTTCAGTGGATGAAGCAAAGTCTTTAGTTGAGCCTGTGCATATTTTTGTCGCAGAAATAACAGAATTGATAAACCAGAAAAATTAAGAATGCAAAATATGAGAAGTTTTTTGCTGATATTGACAGTTTTACTCGTTTCTGCACACTGCTTTTCGCAGTCGGTTGCCATTTCAAATACCGAGATGAATGGCATAAAGTTCAGAAAATGCAGTTATGAGTTTTCAAGCAACGAATTTTCGAAGAAAATAAGTTTCACTTTGCCATTGCCAAGCGAAAATGCCGTTTTGCAAACCATAAGCGAGGCATTACTGATGGGCGAATACGACAATAGTACGCTTGAACAGGACTTGAAGGATGAATTGGCATCGTACATTGCTGATAGAAAATCGGATACGACAAAAGCAGAGGACTACAACGAGACTTCGTGGAGCATAGCGCCTGTATTTGTCGGTGGCGGATACATTGCTTTTGTGTCGTCGTTTTCGCAGAAGTTTGCAAGCGAAGTGGCTCCTGCGCCAATGTGGGGCGACAAATGTGCTGTCTTTAGCATAACGACAGGAAAACGCATTTCGGAGGATGAAATTTTTGATAAGGTTGCAGAACATAACTACATAGTCGCAAGGAAGTTATATTCCACTTTGTGCAAGATTCTCAAGAAGGTGGATGATGGCGATAGTGTGGATGTCGCCGTTTTGTTCAACGACAATTTTTATTTTACGGGCAAGGAACTGATATACAAGTATGGCTCGTTCGAAATGTATTATACATCTGGTGTGACGGAGTTGTCGCTTCCGAAGAAGTGGCTGAAGCCGTATCTGAATGTTGACGGACCTTTGTGTCAGTATTGGTTTGGTGAGAAGAAATAACATTGTGATATGAAGAGGGTTGTTTTGTTTATCATGGTTTTATTGCTTGCGGTGCAGAGCTTTGCACAAAGCTCGTCGCAGCAAAAGAATCTTATTGTTGCCGATACTATAGTGGATGACGCTAAGTTTAGAAAGTACAGCTTTGAATTTGAATCGGCAGAATTTTCGAAGAAAGTATATTTCCTTTTGCCATTGATTGAAGACGATGCTATCAGGCAAAAAATATGGGACAACATGATTGGAAGGCAGTATGACAGCAAGACGCTCGAACAAAAGTTGCAAGAGGAAATAAACATGTATATGGACATGGTTGCCGACAATCCGGAACTTGTCAATGCCGAGAAAATGGACGAGCGCTACTCCGAAGTTGAATATTATGAGTCGTCGTGGATGGTTACGCCAAAATTTGTAAGCAAAGAATACATCGCGCTTGCTGACTATTTTTCGGAGTATAATGGAGGTGCTATTCATCATCAATGGGGCGAAGTGACGTATGTTTTCAACCTTTCGACAGGAAAGCAAATCTCACAGGATGATATTCTCGACGATATAGATTCGCATAGGAATTTGGTAGCCAGTAAGTTGTATGAGTTGTTGCAGAAGAATCTCGGTTATGATTCCGATGAGTTATTTGTTGACAATGTAATGCAGATGTTGAACGGTAACTTCTATTTTACCGAGAAGGAATTGATATATATGTATGAGCCATACGAGGTTGCGTGCTATGCGGCAGGTGAGCCAACCTTGTCTTTGCCAAAGAAATGGTTGAAGCCTTATCTGAATGTTGATGGTCCATTGTATAAATATTGGTTTGGAGATAAGAATACTAGATAATGTATGATATGAAGAAGTTGATGTTGTATGGATTGTTTGCGGTTGCATTTGCCTATGCAGGTTGTGCCGACAATCCTAAGTCTGAAAATACGGAAACAGTTTCAGCCGAAAAAGAGGAGATTGTAATTACAGAGGATAAAGAATCGCCCGTTGTTGTTAAGACGGATAGTGTCGCCGAAGAAGTTGTAGCTATAGCAGGGAAGAAGGGCGAAGTGAGCGATACTGTGATTAGTGGTGTTAATTTCCGAAATTACAGATTTCATTTCACATCAAAGGATTTTGCAAAGACCATAAATTTTACATTGCCTATACTTGATAATGCTTCCGTGCAGGAGGAAATATGGGAGACCATGCTGAAGGATTCTTACGAAAGCAAAGATTTGGAACAGAACTTAGAGGTTGAGTTTGCAAATTATTGGAATGAATATTCGGAAACGGCAGGACAGGAAGCAAATCCATATAGTAGCGATGAATTCTATTCAATGTCGTGGAATATAGATCCGTTTTTCGTAGATGGTGGATGTGTGGCATTCAATTCTGCGGTTTGGGAGATGTCCGGTGGCGCTATGCACCCAGAATGGGGCGAATCAAGTTATGTATTCGACCTATCGACAGGAAAGATAATTTCGGAGGATGATGTATTTGATAATTCAAATGACAGCAGAACTGCCATAGCTACCAAGTTGTATTCGCTTCTTAAGGCATATCTAAAAGAGGAGGAAGATACAGATGATGTTGATGTGTCAATGATGCTGAATGGCAACTTTTATTTCACCAAGGACGAATTGATATATCGGTATGTGCCATACGAAGTAGCTTATTACGCAGCTGGCGAACCGGAATTGTCGTTGTCGAAAGACTGGCTGAAGCCATACTTGAAGGTTGATGGTGTATTGTATGAATATTGGTTTAAAAATTAAATAAATGAGAAAGTTTTTAATTCCTGTTCTTTTGTGTGCAGGTCTTGCTGTTGCATGTAGTAATTCTAATTCGGAGAAGAAAGCCGTTGAATCGCAGAATGATAACGATACTGCCAAAGTAGAGGAGGTTGACAGTCTTGCCGATCTTGACTTTGATGATGATACCTACGAAATGAATGGCCTTGCGTTCAAGACCTACAAGGCTTCTGATGGTGGCGGTGAGTATGAGAGTTCGGCAAGTTTGACATTGCCTGTGCCAAATGGCGACAAGGTTATGGAAAAGATTCTGCAGCAGTTGGTTGGCGAAGATGCCGACATTAACAACATCCAGGCTTATCTTGACAAGATGTTCTCCCCTGAGGAAAAAGCTAAGGATGCTGATGATGATGACGATTTGCAAGTTTCTACTGTATGGAACATCGAGCCTGTGTTGGTTCTCGACAAGTATCTTGTTATGGAATCTGCCGACGGCTATATGGACAACTATATGGCGCATT
>JBGUHW010000212.1:0-22104 GCA_045112395.1 Bacteroidales bacterium | reverse complement strand
TGTATTCGCTGTATCCGATAACCCAGATTGTATCGTTGGCAGCTTCCACCGTTATGCTTGGTGTTGTTTCTCCTGTTTCCCATTCATAGGTCGATGCGCCATCGGCAGTGATGGTGATTTCGTTGCCACTAGTTGTCTGGCTGACAGAAATTACAGGTATTTCATGGACATTAAGCACAAGGGTTACAACACTGTCGCAAGGACTGTACGGATAGATAAATGTATATGTGCCTGCTTCGTTAAGTGTGCTGTCATCAAAGGTATATGGCATTTCGTAAGCGCAGACATCCACATTTATGGTCTCGTGGAAACCTTCGTAAACATTCAGCGTGAATGCAACAATGCTGTCGCAACCATTAGCGGCGGTGAGGCGCACTTCGTAGGTACCAGCCTCCGAGAACATTTGTTCGTTGTATTCGTATGGCAATGCGCTTGGACAAATGCTTACTTCATCGGTTGTAGATACCGAGTAGGTAATTGTTAGATTTAGCGTTACAATGCTATCGCATCCGTTGGCATTGGTTAGCGTGAATGTCGGCTCATTGGTCGATTCTAAGTAGGTGATACCATCGATCCAGGTGTACGAATCGCAAGCAGATTGAACGTCTATTCCGTAGGTGGTTTCGTTTACTTCGACATTTATACTTGCAGTCATGTCGCAGCCAGTTTCACTATTGTGAACTGTAAGTTGGTATTCTCCGGCATTTTCGGTTGAAGCATTAGATATTACATTGTAATCATTTGTGCTTGTATAGCCGTTTGGTCCACTCCATGAATACGAAATGTTGGTTCCTGTTGATGAGCCTTCTGCACTGAGAATCAAGGATTCTCCTTCACATATCGCATCTGTGGATGAGCTTAGGTCTACTGTAGGACGAGTAACTAGAGAACCAACTGTTACTTCTGTTTCGTTGGTGCAATTGCCGTTTCTAACAACAAGAGTATAAGTTCCTTCGGCAACATTTGTAAATTCTGGACTGCTCTGGAAGTTAACGCCGTCAATTGAATATTCGTAGTCGTCGTTGAGTGGTTCCGTTACTGTAATTGAGCCATTGCTTCCTCCTGAGCATACTGTGTTAGGTGTAGGAGTGACCTGCGGAACTGTAGGAGTGTAATTTATAGTAAGATGCAGTCTTTCGTAATAGTAGCAACCTTGTGGCGATTGGCGCAGTGTAGTAAATTCGCCGGATTCGTAGTATGAGTGTCCGTTGTAGTCAAATGAATCACAAGCCTCTTCATAAATATCTATGTAGGTGTTGTTTCCAATTATACTGAGATGCAATGTTACAATGCTGTCGCAACCAGTAACAAAAGACCAGAAGCGACGCGTGTAGTCACCAGATTCGGAGTATGTCTCAGAACCATATATCTCGGTTCGCCAAGTATATGTGTTGCATGCAGTGTCATATATGTGGGTGGTATCGGAACTATGTACTGTAAGGTGCAATGTTACGATGCTGTCGCAACCAGCTGCAGTGGTGAGTGTTTTGGTGTAGTCGCCACTTACATTATATGTCGTTCCGTTCCATTCGTAGCTGTTGCATTGCGATATTGTTACTTCGTTATATACTGGCAAGATTTCGAACAATGGAGAATTTTCGTTGAGAACGAGTATGTAATTGTCGCCAGCATCAAGTGTGCCAAGTGTATATTGGTAAGTTCCAACCGATTCGCCAGCTTCGCGTGAAATCTGTCCAGTAATGCCATTGATATTTTCAGAAGTCGAATACTGGAATGTCGGATCTGCCTGACCGCAATCCTTGTTCTGGTTTGCCTGCGGAGTAACGATAATGGTTCTTGGCAATACTGTGACAGCTATGTTTACAATGCTGTCGCAACCACCAGCGTAGTGGAATGTCCATTGCAGGTCGAATTCGCCGGCATCGTTGAAAACAGCAGTGCTGTCGCGATATGTAAACGATTGTCCGAGTTCTACGGTTGCGGTTGTGTTGCCAATCTGCTGAGGTGTTACGGCTACAGAATGAGTGTCGTTTGCACGGCAGGTTGCTGAATTGCGGAAGTTAATCAGGTCGGAATATGTAAATGCAACCACAGGACGTACAATGTGCGAGGTTGACTTGCTATCGTCCTGGGTTCCTGTTCCTATTGAAGACCAAGCCCTATCTGACGATTTTTCGGTTACCGACCAGTAATACGAATTGGCATCCACTTCTGTACCTCCAACCATTGAAATTGCATAGTTGACATTAGCAAGGTTATTTTCCATTGTGAAAAGTTCCCCCTCGGCTGGCAAGTACCAGTTTTCGCCTTTTTCGCGAGCCTTCAATGCAGCAACATAGTTGGCTTCGGTAGGTGTGCTCTGCGAATTGTTGTATGCCACAATTGCATCGGTCATAGCCTTGCCGTTCATCTTGGTTCTGGCATCGGAATATGAGGTAGCATATTGACCTGTTGTGAAACGCGCCGCTCCCCACGGAATGTTTGTATATTCGTCAAGACCAACAACGCGAACCGAATCATTGTTCTTGGCATACACAACGCCAATTGCCTCCAAGTTCTGTATTTCGGCTTCCATCCACATTGACGGTCTTACAACTATGTTGTTGCTGGTAACTATGTCGCCTACGAAAACATTGTCGGCACTTGGAGCAACACCCGATGTCTTTACTGCATTTACAATGAATTGTGAATTTTCGTAGAGGTTGGCTGTCGTAATGGAGTTCTGTGTGCCAAGCATTTCATTGCTTTCAGCATTGAACCATGTGTATGTTACCATTTCGCTGCTGCTTGGTGTCGCTACGAGATTGGCATTTTCGCCATAGCAAACCGAGTTGTCACCGCTTATAGCGACCGTAAATTCAGGTGCAACATTAACCGTTATGCTTCCGGTACCAGTGCATGTTCCACCGCTAACGCTTACTGCGTATGTTGTAGGAGCAGTAAGGTTTGCTGTAGTGAAAGTGCTTCCAGTGCCAAGGTGGTTGTCGGGAGCTGATGGCTGATACCATGTATATTGAAGGTTATCGTCATCGGGTACGCTTAAAGTTTCGGATGAGTTGTAGCAAACTATTCCACCTCCGCTTATTGCCACATCGGTTTCGATGACAGATATTTCGAACGGAGTGCTTGAAGTACAACGCTTTCCTGCTAGTTCAAAATATTGACCTACAGTTACCGAATACGAATGTCCTTCGGTCACATTTGTCAAAGAGAGCGAATTTTCCGTGCCGATGGGTTCATTAGGGTTAAGTTCGTCTTTCCATGAATAGTCGAAAGATCCAGCTCCGTGAGTTACCGAAATTTCTGTATTTAGTCCCATGCACACAAGCATATTTCCCGAAAGTGCATATTCTGGCGAAAGCACATGAACATTAATGCTTACAATGCTGTCGAATCCTTGATACGATGTGTATGTGCGGGAAATCAGCGTATCGTTTTCTGCATAAAAGTTATAGCCCAAATCAGCAACCTTATCGCCACGGCAATAGTATTTGTCTTTCACAGTATTGCTGACAAAACCAAAGTTGCGGATTGCGCGTATATAGTTGGATTGACCAATATGCGTTGGTTCCAACTTGCCAGTATTTCCGTTCAAAGTAATAGAGCATGAATCGTTTGCAGCTGTTGCTGTCCAATATTTCCTTCCTCTCAACCATCTGCCACCAAGACCAAGAATTGTATTTTTGACAAGAATTTCCGATGAGTATAATTTTCTCATCTGTCCAGCTGATGGCATATACCAGCCTTCTTCTAAGTTAATGTTAAAAAAGGCGGGGTATCGTACATAATTTGAATTGTTTAATGAATCAAGATAATGTCGAAAATCGTTTATTCTTTTCCATGTGTCCACATCTTCCATGTATGCGGCAAATGATGAAACTGTATTGTCTGTTACCAAGACCTGAAAATTTGTAGGAACATCCGCCACAGACCAAAACATTTGTTGTGGAATGTCGTTTAATGAAACAGCCCAACCGTGGTTGCCATCATCGAAGACATAGAAGACAACTGCCTTTTCATTTGCAGGAGAATATACGGTATCTCCAATGTGATATCTTTGTGAAAATGCCAATACTGGCATCAATATCATAATTGCTAATAATATCTTTTTCATAGTCCTAGGTTTTAAAAGTTTCTAATTGCTCTTACATTTGCGGCAGTTCCTTTGGGTGTTGCTAAGGCTTCACCATTATAATTTAGAACCCAAGCGCTTATTACTCCGATGTTTTCTTCGGTACTTGACCAGTATTGACGTCCGTTCATCTTACTGCTGCCGTCAATTACATCTAATGCTGCATTTACTTCGGGCATACTGCCGTATAGGACAGCAAGTTGTCCCATCGATGGCAGGTACCAGCCAGTTCCGCATTGCATGGCGGCATTTACTGCAGATGAGTAATCTGCCAATGTCCACCCGAGAATCTGTGCTGCATGCACAATAGAGTCGCATCTGGCAGAACCAATGGTATCGGCATTTACCAATTGGGGATTGTTGTTGTAGCTGTTCAGGTAGCAAAGGCTTCCTGTGTTGCCCCATGTCATGGTTCCCGAACCAGCATCGTTAAGAGCAAGTGCCCAGCCGTGCTGTTGCGAATTGTCAACAAAAAAGACCACTCCGAGTGCGGTTTTTCCGCTTGTGGCAAAATCATTAGGCGACACCGTTGTGTTGTCGGTGCAATAAATATCGCCTACATGAACGCGTTCCTGCGCAAAAACCGCAAGGCTCACGAACATCATCAATAATGTAACGATTTGTCTCATAATATATTATCTTTAATTATTTGCAAATATATAAAATTATCCAATATATATGACAACTAAAAGTGCATTTTCGTTGCCTAAGAGATGAAAAAAATTGGGCAGGTATTAATACCGCCCAATTTTTTTCTCATTTCACCTTCATGTCAATTAATTTTAAATCGCCCATGTAGGCTTTCAGTTTGTCGTTGATTTCGAGTTTGCCTACGCCAAGCGGTGTGCCTGTATAAATTAGGTCGCCAGTTTTCAAGGTCATATATTTCGATACATGCTCAATGATGTCATCAATGGTAAAAAGCATGTCGGAAGTATTGCCGTGTTGTACCTCAATGTCGTTTCGTAGCAATCGGAAATCAATGCTGTTTTTATCTGGTAATTTATCAAGCGGAACAAATTCCGAAAGCACAGCCGAACCATCGAACGCCTTACAAATTTCCCACGGCAGTCCGCGCTGGCGGCATTCGTTCTGCAGGTCACGGGCGGTAAGGTCAAGTCCAAGAGCCACAGCATCGTAGTAGCGATATGCAAATTTCTTCTGTATGTGTTTCCCCAGACGGCATATACGATACACAACCTCTACCTCGTATTGCAGATCGTTTGTCCAGTCGGGAATAAAGAAAACCTTGTTACTCTTCAGTAGAGAGGAATCTGGCTTCATGAAGAATATCGGCGCTTTTGGGTACGGAAGGTTCAGTTCCGCAATGTGCGCCTTGTAGTTCATTCCTATGCAGATAATTTTCATTGCGCTTTGCATTTATTCGTTTACAACCACTTTCATGTCAACTTTTTTGTTGGCATTGTCGATTTCCACCTCAATATGCCCCTTGTCGAAATTGTCTGTGCAATATCCTGCCACATATTCATCAAGGGTCAGTCGTTGTCCAGGAACAGGAGGGAAGAGGCTTGCCGGCAACGAACCAAATACACCAGTTGGCATTCCATCGGAGCCAAGCACTAGGTTTTCTCCCATTTTAAACCCAGCCTTGTCAATTAGCATCCTGAACGGGTCGTTGCGTTCGCAATACGACTTTGTCAGTCGGTCGGAATAGTCGATGCTGTCCATGTTGAAGTTTGGCTGCATGCTCAATGTGAGGTTCAGGTCGCGCGCTTTTTTTGCCTGCTGTTCGGTGATAAATTGGGTGTGTTCCAGACGGATGAACAAATTGGGCGAATGTCTCAAAACACCATCGAGGCATTTTAGTACCTGTTCTATTGCATTTTCGCCGATGCAGTGTATTGCCATTGCACTGCGGTACGAAACAATTTGCTCGAGAAGTTCTGTAAGTCCGGCATCTGTATAGGTCATAAACGGATTCCCACCGTTGCGATATTCGGAGATTGCGGCAGTTGATGCTCCGCAGGCGCCATCGGCAAAGAGTTTTACGCCACGGCAAACTTTCTTGTACCTTTCGGGCAGTAGTGGGTAGTTTTGTGGTGATGTCCATACCTCGGTAACATTGGAGCAGTCGTTTGTGGCAAGAAACTCAAAAATATCGTTGTTGCATACATACATGTCGGCAGCGAAGCACACGCCTAGCGAAAGGTTCTTTTTGATGCTGCGTTCAAAAGTTTCGCGGTTGAAGCCGAATATCTTTGCAATGAATGTCAGCACTTGCATGGTGTTGCGTTCTATCCAGTTTTGGTTTTTGCAGTTCACAAACCATTCGTTGTATTGTTCCTCGATGACCTTGCCTGCCTCGGTGTTGAAAATGTAGTTGTGCAACGAATTGTTGCAGATGATTATTGGCGGCAGTTTGTCGAGGTTTTCCTTCGAGAATGTGAAATACGAATCGAACCATCCCATAGCGACATTTATTCTGTCGTGCGGAAGTTGCGACAATTGCTTTATGGCTTCTTCCTCTGTCCTTACCTTGAACAGGTCGGTGGCTGTTGCTAGCGAACCATACGAAAACAGATGGTTATGACGGTCTTTCAATAATGGTATGCGGATCATAATTTATGTTTATAAGTTTCTGGGTTTCTATGTTTCTGGGTTTCTGAGAATCGCGCCATGGCACGATTGTACAAATTGTTTAGAAAAATTTAATGATTCGATGATTTAATGATTAATTGTTTGTTTTCGGTTACTTCGGTCTCCATCCTATTTATAAAATCAACAATTTGCGAAAGACTGCTAATGCCTTCGAGACGCATTATCAAACGCTCATTGTGTTGTTTGATGGTAAGGTTGCGGGGATTGTTCTGGGCAAACTGCAATATGGAAATGAATAGCTTCGACGAATAATAGTCCGATTTCTGGTCCTGCGGAAAATAGCCAAGGAAAACGCCATTCTTGATGGCTATCTTCTGGAAACCAAGCCTCACCGCCATCCAGCGCAACTTCACCATATCGAACATCTTCTCGGTCTCATCGGGAATCTTGCCAAAGCGGTCAACAAGCATATCGCGGAATTTTTCCAGCTCCTGCATGTCCTTCAGCTCGTCCATCTGGCGATACAACTTTATGCGCTCCGAGGTGCTCGATATGTAATAGTCGGGAATCATCAGGTCGAGGTCGGTTTCCATATAGCAATCGCGCAACACTGGCGCATGTTCGCCTTCCTCGTCCTTGAAAACATCGTGGAACTCAGTCTCTTTCAGCTCGTCAATGGCCTCGTTGAGAATCTTGTTGTAGGTCTCGAAACCGATGTCGGCAATGAAGCCCGACTGCTCGCTTCCGAGTATATTTCCTGCACCGCGAATGTCCAAATCCTGCAAGGCGATGTTTATTCCGCTGCCAAGTTCGCAGAACTCCTCGATTGCCTTCAGACGACGTCGTGCATCGGGTGTGAGCAGGTCGAGAGGTGGTGTGAGCAGATAGCAGAAAGCCTTACGGTTGCTTCGCCCAACGCGTCCGCGAAGTTGATGCAAGTCGCTGAGACCAAAATTGTTGGCATTGTTTATTATAATTGTATTGGCGTTGGGAATATCGACTCCGTTTTCGACAATCGAGGTACTTATTAGCACATCGTAGTCGCCACGCATAAAGTCGAGGATAATCTTCTCCAGCTCCTCGCCGTCCATCTGCCCGTGAGCAACGACGGTTTTCACCTCGGGACAAATCTTAGCTATCTGGTTCTGAACCTCGTAGATGTTCTGTATGCGGTTGTGGACAAAGAAAACCTGTCCGTTGCGACCGACCTCGTAATAGATTGCATCGCGGATAACATCGTTGTTAAAGGCGTGAAGTTCGGTTGCAATCGGCTGGCGATTTGGCGGCGGCGTTGTTATCACCGACAAGTCGCGGGCGCCCATGAGCGAAAACTGCAAAGTTCGCGGAATAGGCGTGGCGGTAAGCGTGAGCGTGTCGATGTTGACCTTCATCTGCTTGATTTTCTCCTTCACCGAAACGCCGAACTTCTGTTCTTCATCAACTACAAGCAAGCCCAAGTCCTTAAATTCCACCGACTTGCCAACAAGCTTGTGTGTGCCGATAATAATATCTATCTTGCCAGACTTTAGGTCGGCAAGCGTTTCGCGTATTTCCTTCGCCGACTTCAGACGGCTGATGTATGAAACCGTAACGGGAAGATTTTTCAGTCGCTCCGAGAATGTCTGGTAGTGCTGCAAGGCGAGAATCGTTGTCGGCACAAGCACAGCCACCTGCTTCCCATCGACTACGGCCTTGAACGCCGCGCGGATTGCAAGTTCGGTCTTGCCAAAACCAACATCGCCACAGATAAGGCGGTCCATCGGCACTTCAGATTCCATGTCGGCCTTTATCAGCTCGTTGGTCTTGCTTTGGTCGGGCGTATCCTCGTACATGAACGACGATTCCAGCTCGACCTGCATATACGAATCGGGCGAAAATGCAAAGCCCTTCTGCTCGCGCCGTTTTGCGTAAAGCAAAATCAAATCGCGCGCTATATCCTTGATATTCTTCTTGGTACGCTCCTTCAGGCGTTTCCAGTGTCCCGAGCCAAGACGATGTATCACAGGTGGTTCGCCATCCTTGTCGCGGTACTTTGAAATACGGTGCAGAGAGTGGATGTTCACATAGAGCAGGTCGTTTTCACCGTATGCCAGCGTGACAACCTCCTGCATACGCCCGTTGTGGTTTATCTTCTGCAAACCCACGAAACGACCGATGCCATTATCAACGTGAACAATGTAGTCGCCTGGATGCAACTCCTTAATTTCCTGCAAGGTAAGTGCATTTGCCTTCGAAATGCTCTTGGTGGAATATCGGTGGTAACGCTCGAAAATCTGATGATCGGTATAGACGCAGGTGCGGGTGTCGCTATCGACAAAGCCCTCGTGCAACGAAGCATTCACACCGACGAAGTCGGGATTTTCGCCCTTGTCGGCAAAAATGTCGCGCAGACGTTGCAACTGCTTGTCGTTGTTGCTGAAGATATAGGTCGTGAAACCGTTTTCTGAATTTTGCTTTAGGTTTGAAATGAGCAGGTCGAACTGCTTGCTGAAAGCTGGCTGCGGCTCGGTGGAAAAATGTATCTCTTCGGTAGCATCAAAAAACGACCGCGACGACATCTCAACGACGGCACGCGCTTTTGCCTCGGCTACAAACTGCTCCTTGCCGATAAGGTTCGACTGCGGGTTAATTATATAGGTATCCTCGTCGAGGATTTCTTTTTCCGAAATTTCGCTGTAGCGTGTCTCGGCAAGCTTGTAATTCTTTTCTATACTGTCGATTACATAGTCTGGAGAATCCATCCAGAGCACAAAGTCGCGATTTATAAATTCGAAAATCGAAATCCTGTCCTCTACGGTCTGCTTGTCGTATATGTTCGGAATGATACGCACTTTGCGCAGTTTTTCGGTCGAGCCTTGTGTTTCGGGGTCGAACTCGCGGATTTTCTCAACTTTGTCGTCGTCGAAATCGATACGATATGGCTTTTCTGCACCATACGAGAACACATCGATAAGGCTTCCGCGCACAGCAAAACTGCCCGGCTCGAACACAAAGTCGTCGCGACTGAAATTCCAGTCGTTGAGCACATCGATGAGCTTTTCCATCGACAGTTCGTCGCCGACTGCCACATTGAAGGTGTTGCGCGTAAGTTCGCGGGTGCGAATCACCTTCTCCATCACCGCCTCGGGATAGGTGACGATGACGAACCCTTTGCGTGTGGCGTTAAGTCGCGATAGCACCTCGGTCTGCATCACGATGTTCGACTTGTTCTCCTTCATGTACTCTATGGAACGCTTGAAGGCACTTGGGTAGAACATCACCGCCTCTTCTCCAAGGATTCCAACAAGGTCGTCGTACGAGTACGAAGCGCTTTCCTTGTCGGGAAGCACAAGGCAGAAGGTTGTGCCCATATCGGCAAACGCAGCAGCCACGGCAAACGACTTTGCCGAGCCAGCAAGACCGCTAAGCTGCACCTTTGCCTGTCCATTGTTTGCCAGTAGGCTAGTCAGCTTGTCGAAGTTGGGATTCTGCGATATGCGTGAGAGGAGGGTGTTCATTATCAGTTGTTTATAATTTGGCGGTCAAAACCGCCGAATGTTTCTATTCCCCTTTATTTTTCAATTCTTCAATCTGCTTTTCGAGCAATTCAATCTTCTTCGCCATATCGTCTAGCTGCTTGAAGCGCACATACAGACGCTGATACTTACGGGCATCCATGGCTGGCGCACCCATCAAGGCGGTGTTTTCTTCCTTCACAGTGCCTGCGATTCCTGCCTTGGCCTGCATCTTGGTGCGGTTGGCAATGTTGGAGTGCGGACCTATTCCCACTTGACCGCCGAACATACAGTTTTCTCCTATTTTTGCCGAGCCTGCGATTCCGCCCTGGGCAGCCATTACGGTATTCTTGCCAATCTCGACATTGTGAGCCACATGGTTGTGGTCGTCGAGTTTTACGCCACGACGGATTATGGTGGAACCTGCTATTGCACGGTCGATGGTAACTAGCGCACCAAGTTCCACATTGTCCTCGATGACAACATTTCCAATCTGTTCAATCTTCTCGAACTCGCCGTCGGGATTCGGAGCAAACCCAAAACCGTCGGCACCTATGACAGTGTTGGAGTGTATTATGCAGTTCTTTCCTATTTCGCAGTCGTAATAAATCTTAACGCCGGGATATAATATGGTGTTGTCGCCAATTTTTACATTCTTGCCTACATAGCATAGCGGGTGCACCTGTACATTGTCGCCCAAAACGGCGTTCTTGTCGATGTAGGCGAAACCGCCGATGTAGCAACCTTTGCCAACCTTCGCCGTACGATGAATCTTGCTGCGCATTTCATGTCCTTTGGGAGTCTGCTTTACGGCGTAGATGTGAAGCAAGTCGGCAACCGACTTGTAGGCATCGGGCACGCGTATCAAGGTGGCGGAAATTTCTCCGTGTGGCTCAAAGCTGTTGTTTACAATCACAGCCGAAGCCTTGCTTGTATATATATATTGCTCGTATTTGGGATTTGCTAAAAACGAAATGGCTCCCGGTTCACCGTATTCAATTCTTGCGAATTTCGAAATCATAACCGAACCGTCGCCTTCGACCTTGCCACCGAGCATGTCGGCAATTTCCTTTGCTGAATATTCCATCTAAATAAGTTTAAGGAATGCAAAGTTAAAAATAATATGTAAACTTTGATTCGTTTTTCTTGATGCAATGCAGATAGATGCAATATATTGTTCGTGCTATCGTGAAAAAATTGTAAACTTGCACAGATTTTTAATTTTATAAAATGGAATAGTTTTTGAAAATGACATGCCTACAAACATTATAGATGGAGGAAAAGTTATGAAAACGAATGTTATAATTATTGCTTTAGCAATGTCGGTATTGGCGTTTATGCCGTATTTCGCATTAGCACAGGAACAGGATACAATGATAGAATCTAAATCCGAAGTTACTTACGACTATAGTTTGGCACCCAGAAATGAAATTTCAACCAGCATAGGTACTGTATCCGCTTTTGGTGGTATATTCGACTTGTTTAAAGTTGTAATAGAAGGGGTTGGCAACGGTTTGTCGAAAAATTACAGAACCGATACAAAATTCATCGGCACATACGGACTTGATTACTACTATCAGGTGAACAAATGGTTTCGTCCAGGAGCAAAAATTGTTTACGAGGGGCTAACGACTTCCATATACGATACCACCGATGCTCTTGTAAATCATTACAATACATCAACTTTGTCGATTATGCCGAGTGTGCAACTCTCGTATCTCAACAGGAAATATGTCAAGTTATATTCTGGAATCGATCTTGGCGTTGCGGTAATATTTGATGACAATAAGCAAGGGTCGAATACATCCAGTACATTTTTTGCATTCAACTTGACAGTTCTCGGTGTACGTGTTGGAAACGACAGGATTTTCGGTGTTGTTGAGACAAATATCGGAATGGATGCGCTGATAAAAGGTGGATTTGGTGTCAGGTTCTGACAAGTATAATTATGGAAACAAAAAAGGTAGTCAATCGACTACCTTTTTTTGTATGTCAAAAACGAGGTTTATTCCTTTTCGCCAGTTCCCCTGATAATTCCACGGTTTGAATTGCGGACGAACAGAACTATTTCATCACGTTCCTTTGTTGCCGGCAATTCGTTTTCGATAAACTCAAGTGCTTGGGTTACATTAAGTCCCTTGTTGTAGAGAACCCTATATACATCCTGAATGTTATTTATCATTTCGTTTGTAAATCCACGACGACGCAGTCCGATTGAGTTTACGCCAGAATATGCCAGAGGATTTCTTGCTGCACGAATATATGGAGGAACATCCTTTCCTACAAGCGAATTGCCTGCAAACATTGTGTGTGCTCCTATATGGCAGAACTGATGAACAAGTGTATTTGCGCTAAGGATTGCATAGTCGTCAACAACGACTTCGCCTGCAAGCGTTGCTCCGTTGACCAATATAACATTGTTTCCGACAACACAGTCGTGTGCGACATGGCAGTACGCCATAATCAAGCAGTTGGAGCCAATTATGGTACGTCCCTTTGCCAAGGTTCCTCGGCTTACGGTTACGCATTCGCGGATCATTGTGTTGTCACCGATTTCGGCTGTGGTTTTTTCTCCCTTGAATTTCAAGTCCTGCGGAATTGCAGCTATTACAGCTCCCGGGAAAATCTTGCAGTTCTTACCAATCTTTGCGCCTTCCAGTATAGTGGTGTGAGGACCAATCCATGTTCCTTCTCCTATTTCGACATTCTTCTCGATATATGCAAACGGCTCTATTATCACATTTTCGGCTATTTTTGCCGATGGATGTACAAATGCAAGCGGTTGATTCATATTAAATTATCTTGTTTTAAAATATTGTCTTAACTGTTTTGAAAACTGTGTGTTTGCGAAATGTCCTGGACGTACAGTATCTATCCTAGCATTGAAACGGAATCCGCATAGTGCAAGGTCGCCCATTATGTCTAGAAGTTTGTGGCGTGCAGGCTCGTTGTCGAACTTTAGTTTCAAGTTGTTCAATATGCCGCTATCCTGAGCTTTCATGCTTTCCTTTCCGCAAAGAGCAGCGATGCGGTCGTATTCGCTTTGTGGCAAAACCTTGTCAACCACAACGATTGCATTGTCGAGGTCGCCACCCTTTATGAGATTCATCTTTAGCAAAGGCTCTATTTCGCTGAGGAAAACAAAAGTCCTGCAACCTGCCATCTCGGTTGCAAAGTCTGATATATCATTGAGTTCTGCCGTTTGTGGAGGCATTGCCTTGCCATAGTCAACAAGAACCTTCACCGAATATTTGTCGGCAGGGTAAAGTGTTATTTCCGTTCCATTCTCGTTGGAATACTTCAAAGGTTCTTCAATGTTAAGAACCTTTAGGTCGGCATCTTGTTCAACAAGTCCAACCTTTTTGTATTCTTCAACATATAGTCTCGAACTGCCATCAAGGATTGGAACTTCTGGACCATCAATATGGAATTCGGCATTGTCGATGCCCATTGCGTATGTCGCTGCCATGAGGTGTTCGATGGTGCTTATGCTGACTCCATTTTCCTCTAGTGTAGTTCCCCTTGAAGTAGCATTGACATTGTCGGCAATAGCCTTTACATGAGGCATTCCTTCCAAGTCAGTCCTTACAAAAACATATCCGCTATTGGGTTTGGCAGGCTTTACTGTTAAGGTTGACATCTTCCCGAGATGCAATCCCATTCCGCTTAGGCTTATATCTTCAGCTACAGTCTTCTGCTTCATTACATAAGTTAAATAATCGTGCAAAGTTAGTATTTATTTGCGAATACTGAAAAACTTTTTTCGGTGAGACTATTCTCTGCCCAGGAATTTAAGTGCTTCGAAAGACGCTTTTTGTTCGGCTTCCTTTTTTGTCCAACCTTTACCAGTTGATACGAACTTATTGTTTATGCAGATTTCTGTAACGAAATGGTATAGTTTTTCGCATGACTCCATGCTCTCAAAAGTGTCGATTACGAGAGGAAATTTTTCTTTCTGCGAATATTGTAGCAACCTCGACTTGTAATCGCTGTTATGCTTCATCAGGTTATCGATATCGAAGAAACGGATGAAAACATTTCTTACAAATTTTTCACATTCCTTGTAGCCTCGGTCGAAATATATTGCTCCAACCAGGGCTTCGAATGAATTGCCTGAAATATTTTTCTCGTCGTTGTTTTTGGATTCCTTGTATTGCATGAACCGTTTTAGTTCGAGTTCTGATGCAACGCGGTTTAAACTCTTGCGGCTCACAAGCATAGATCGCAGTACCGTAAGTATGCCTTCAGGTGCATTCGGATACTTTTCGTACAGCATTACGCTGGCAATAGTGCTAATTACAGAGTCGCCCAGAAATTCCAACCGTTCGTTATTGTAACGGATTTCCTTTTGTTTCAAGTTTGCCGAGGCATGGCGCAAAGCCATTTTATAGTATAATATTTCCTTGGGTTTAAAACCCAAAAGCCTTTCGAGTTGCTTTCTTAATTTTTCATCCTTGGGATTTCTCTTCCTAAAAAGAAAGGATAGAAACATTATTTGTCCATTTTTTTGAATATGATGGATGTATTATGGCCGCTGAATCCGAATGCATTGGACATTGCGTAGTCAACATTACGATTTTGTGCCTTGTGCAGAGTAAGGTTGAGGTTGCGGTCAATTTTCTCGTCAAATTGTTTGTGATTTATTGTCGGAGGCACAATGCTTTCGTTTATTGAGAAAATGCAAAACATTGATTCGATGGCGCCTGCAGCACCAAGAAGATGTCCTACTTCCGACTTAGTTGAACTTATATTCAGTTTATAAGCGTGTTCGCCAAAAACTTTCTGAATGGCAATTATTTCTGGCAAGTCGCCTATTGGAGTAGATGTTGCGTGAGCATTAATGTAGTCTATTTTATCCGGACTAATACCAGCATTCTTCAATGCATTTGTCATTGCTATCACGCCACCTAGACCTTCGGGATGAGGAGCAGTAATATGGTAGGCATCGGCAGAAAGGCCAACACCCACTATTTCTGCATAAATTTTTGCACCGCGCTCCAAGGCATGTTCGTATTCTTCGAGCACTAGTGTGCAACTACCTTCGCCCATCACAAATCCGTCGCGCGTAGCGCAGAACGGACGTGATGCCGACAGGTATTCATCGTTGTTTTTCGACATTGCCTGCATCGACTGGAAACCTTCCATTCCTACTTCATTAACCGAGGCTTCAGAGCCGCCAGTAACAATCATGTCGGCCATACCAAGGCGGATGAGGTTTACTGAATCGATTATGGCATTTGCCGATGAAGCACATGCTGATACAGTATTGTAGTTCGGTCCCATAAGTCCATATCTAATAGAGATTGTTCCGGCTGCTATGTCGGCAATCATCTTAGGTATGAAGAATGGGGAGAACCGAGAAACTGCGCTACCAGCATAGTCAAGAATTTCTCCGAAAATAGTATTCGAACCGCCTATTCCCGATGCCCATATAACTCCAGCTCTTGTCTTGTCGATGGTATTTAAATCGATATTGCTGTCCTTAATGGCTTCGTCGGAGGATATCAGGGCAAACTGGCAGAATCTGTCGAGCTTGCGGAGTTCCTTGCGGTCGAAATAAAGTTCGGGCTTGAAATTCTTGACTGTGCAAGCAAATTTTGTCTTTGAAGTAGAGGTGTCGTAGGTATCTATAAGAGCAGCACCGCTGACACCGTCCTTGACATTTTTCCATGTCTCACGACTTGTCAGACCTACGGGCGATATTGCGCCCATACCGGTTACAACAACCCTCTTTAACTCCATAAATTATTTTTGCATGTGTGCTTCTATGTAGGCTATTGCAGCACCTACTGTTGTGAGGTTTTCTGCTTCTGTATCAGGAATTTCAACGCCAAATTCTTTTTCGAATTCCATTGTCAATTCAACTGTATCCAATGAATCAGCACCCAAATCAGAAATGAAACTTGCTTCTGGTGTTACTTCTGCTTCGTCTACGCCTAATTTCTCAACGATAATACTTTTTACTCTAGATGCAATGTCTGACATAAATCGTAAATTTTAGTTAATAAAAATCATTAAAAAAAAATCGGTGCAAAATAACTAAATACATTTTAGATAGTCAAACTTTTTTAATTCTTTTTTGCCGATGCCATTTTTTTTGATGTACTTTGCATTGATAATCAAATATAAAGGATACAACAATGGATAAAATTACAAAAATAGCGCTATTTGCCTCAGGCTCAGGCACTAATGTCGAAAATATAGCAAATTACTTTGATGGCAGGACCACCGCAAAACCCGTCTGTGTACTCTGCAATAAGCCCGATGCCTTCGTACTTGAGCGTGCAAAACGTCTAAACCTTGACTCAATGACATTCAACCGAACCGATTTTAATGATGGAAAAAAGATAATGGAATACCTCGCCAAGCACGACATCGACATGATAGTCCTTGCTGGTTTTCTTTGGCTTGTTCCGCAGTACTTGATTGATGCCTATCCAAGTCGAATCGTAAATATACATCCTGCCCTGTTGCCAAAGTTTGGCGGAAAGGGTATGTACGGTATGCATGTCCACGAGGCAGTTAAGCAAAGCGGCGAAACCGAAACAGGAATCACCATTCACCTCATTGATGGCAACTACGACAAGGGTAGCACGGTCTTTCAGGCAAAGGTTGCAATCGACCCATCAGACTCACCTGATGACATTGCCAACAAGGTTCATGCTCTTGAGTACAAATATTACCCGGAGGTTATAGAGAAGATAGCGATGGGGATTCGATGATTTGAAAATCAATTCATTAAATATTCTAATCAATCGTAAATCTAAAATCGTAACTCGTAAATTGTAAATAATCCTTACCTTTGCGCAAAAACAAATACAGATGATTTTTCGAAATACCATTCTGATTATAACAATATTCTTCTGCTCCGTAGCAATATACGCACAAATGCCAGCTAACTACTACGATTCTGCTCGCGACCTGTGCGGTGAGGAACTGCGACAAAAGCTGTACACCATTATTTCATCGCACACGGCAATAAGCTACAACGAACTTTGGTCGGCATACAGACAGACCGACCTTCGCGACAATGGTAAAATATGGGACATATACTCCGACTGCGATTTTACTTACTCAACCGACCAGTGCGGAAGCTACAGCCGTGAATGTGACTGCTATAACCGCGAACATTCGGTGCCACAAAGCTGGTTCGGAGAGGCAACGCCTATGAAAACCGACCTGTTCCACATTTATCCAACCGATGGATGGGTAAACAACAAGCGCGGAAATCTGCCTTTGGGGAAAGTATCAAATCCAACCTATACATCAGGCAACGGCAGCAAGGTAGGTCCATGCTCGTATTCGGGTTACACTGGAACGGTATTCGAGCCGGTTGACGAGTACAAGGGCGATTTGGCGCGTACCTATTTTTATATGAGCGTATGCTATAAGGACAAGAATCTCGGTCAGGACTCAGGATCTATGTTCGAGGGAAGTCAGCTGAAGCCTTGGGCGTTGCGTATGCTTATAGAATGGCACTATGCCGACCCCGTGTCGCAGAAGGAAATCGATCGCAACAATGCTGTTTACGCAATCCAGCACAATCGTAATCCGTTCATCGACTGTCCGTACTTTGTGGATGCCATCTGGAACGATCATTGCGATTTTGAATCGTGCTTAAGTCCGCAGGCAGGGGTGGAGATGGAGGATAATACTCCAAAGTTCTCGATAGCGCCAAATCCCACAAACGGTGTTGTTGACATATCTTCCGACAGGACAATGACTTCTGTATCGATTTTTAATATTCTTGGTGAGAAAACTTTGTTTTGTAACATAGAAACTTATTTTGCAACGATAAATTTGGAACAGTTGGAAAACGGAATGTACTTTGTGCGCATTGAGTTTTCCGATGGAAGTTCCGCAACGACAAAGATTATAAAGTATTAGGATGAAGAATTTTATTGTGAATTTTTTCAAGGGCGTGGCAATGGGAGTAGCAAACGTGATTGCCGGCGTTTCGGGAGGAACCATCGCTCTGATAACAGGAATTTTTGAAAGACTTATCAATTCTCTCAAATCGTTTAATTTCACAGCAATAAAACTGCTGTTTACAGGAAAATTCAAGGAATTTGCAAAACATACCGATTTTGTATTCCTATTCGAGGTGCTTCTTGGAATAGCAGTGGCGATGGTTTCGGTGGCCAAACTGTTCAAGTACCTGTTCGAGAATTACCCTACATATATATGGGCTCTTTTCTTTGGATTGCTTATAGCATCGATTTTCTATGTTGGCAAGACCATTAAGAAATGGAATTTTGGTGTAATTTTGGCCTTTGCAATCGGAATAGGCATTTCGCTACTTATTGCTTTCGGAACCACTGCGCAGGAAAACGACAATTTCTTCTATTTGATGCTTTGTGGTGCAATCGGTTCAAGCGGAATGATACTGCCTGGAGTTTCGGGGTCGTACATACTTGTGCTTATGGGTGACTACTCACTGGTAATCAACGGAATAGATATGCTTACCAATAATTTCGCCGAGTCGATGAAAATAATAGTACCCGTAATGATTGGCGTAGTTGTCGGAATTGTAGCGTTCGCCCATGTGCTAGCTTGGATTTTCAAGCACTATCACGACATGACAATTTCGCTTCTCACGGGATTCATAGTCGGAAGTCTTCCTATTATATGGCCTTGGAAAATCTATGAGAATGGTGCGCTACCAATGGCAAAAGACAACATTCTGCCAGATATTAATACCGAATTCTTTATTGCTGTATCTATTATAATATTAGGTGCGGCCCTGATAATCGTCACGGAAACTATAGCAAGTAGGATTAAATCAAAAAAGGAAGAATCAGCTGATAAATAGTACAGACGATGCGAGCATCGTCTCAAATATAGAAAATACATGAGCAACAAACGACAATTCGGACTTATAGGTGGCTCGCTGAGCCATTCGCTTTCGCAGAAATATTTTACAAAGAAATTCGCGGAACTGGGACTGACGAACTGCAAGTACACACTTTTCCCTATTTCGGAAGTTTCGAAAGTGACGAACATAATTTCGGGAAATCCGAATTTGGTCGGACTGAATGTGACATCACCTTACAAGGAGACTATTATTCCTTTCCTTGATGAACTTGATCCTACTGTGCTGAAACTCGGTACTGTGAATGTCATAAAGATAACCCGCAATGGCGACTATACGACCTTGAAGGGCTATAACACCGACATTTTTGGCTTACGCAAGACTTTTGCCATGCTCGAACTTCCTGCCGACTGCAAGGCGTTGATACTTGGAAGCGGGGGGTCAGCAAAGACTGCCAAGGTCGCCCTGTCGGAAATGGGAATAAAGTCGACAAATGTGTCGCGGTTGCCATCCACGCTCGATGAACTGCCGTACAAAAAGCTGACTCCACGCATAATGGGCGACTACAAGTTGATTGTCAATGCTACGCCTGTGGGAATGTTTCCAAATGTGTCGAATTTCCCTCAGATACCATACGAAGGGATAACTCCAGAGCATATTTGCCTCGACCTTGTATATAATCCATCGAAGACAAAATTCATGGAAAAGTGTGAAGCACAGGGAGCAAGAACAGCAAACGGGCTTACAATGCTATACGAGCAGGCAGACAAGGCTTGGGAAATATGGAACGAAAATATTTAAGAAAAATGGAAGACGAAAAGAAATACATATTGTTCAGGGTATTCCGCAATGAGGAAGACATGAAATTTTTCACCGATGTGTTCGATGATTGCGGAATAGACTATACCATTGAAAATCCGCGAGCAGACAGCAACGATGTTTTGTCATCGGCGTATGGGGTACAGGTTGCTGAGGATGCCATGCAGTACAAGTTCATGCTAATGGTTGCCGAGGACGATTTCGAGCGTTCACAAACAGAACTTCGCAGTCACATAGCCGAATATTTCGGCAATGCCGGAAGCGAAGAAAACACATTGCTCAACGAGTTCAGCGATGACGAGCTTTTGGATGTGATAAAGAAACCGGATGAGTGGGCGGTAGAAGACATCGTGATGGCTCAAACCTTGCTCGACAAGCGAGGCAAGCATGTGTCCGATGAGGTGGTTGATGCATATCGCCAGAAACGCCTTGAGGAAGTTCGTCAACCTAAGTTTGGCGGCTATGGCACAATCATTATCGGCTATATCTTTGCATTCCTTGGTGGTATAATCGGCATTTTCCTAGCAGCATCGTTGCTTGGAAAAAAACAGTTGTTCAATGGTGAGAAAGTTGTCATGTACGACCATAAAACCCGAGTCAATGCCATCATTTACCTGATAATTTCAATAGTCGTAATAATTGCAGGAACGACATATCTAATAATGAAATTATAATTGGGGAAACTTATTGTTTCTCTTTTGGTAAGGGTAGTGGGATTATTCCTTGTTTTCCCATGTTATCTCGTGTTCCCAGCTGCTGCGGATTTCGTATTGCTGTGGATAATAGAATACTTTTTCGGGTTGTAAGTGAATGGAATAATCGCCAGTATCCCAGCGTCCATTTTGGTTTTCGTCATCTATTACACGGATGTCATATTTGCCGGGAGTAAGATAAACAAACGATGCCGTTTTTCCGCTAACAGATTCGTGAGCCATTACCTTGTCACCTTGAATTAGTTCTACAAAGTATGGGCTATCGTCTTGAAATATAACTTTTAGCGCACCGAAATCAGTTTCGCGCATAGGCACAATGTCAACAGAGTCGGCTTTGTTGGTATATCCGTATATGCAAGTTGCAAAAGCCGAGTCGACAGCAATCTTGTACTTTCGTCCCTCGGTGATGTCGGCTATAACTCTTAACTTTAGAGGATTAAGCGAATCTTTTTCCACTCGAGAGTCCATCTTCTCGAACAAGGTGTCGACAGCACCGAAAAGTGTCAGCTTGCTGGTATCGAATGTCTCTATCGGTTGCGAAAACATAATGCTGTAGTCGGAGTAGGGACGCTTTTCCTTTGAAAGTTTCATGGTAAGCAGAGTGTCGGGGAATAGTTTGTCCTGTTTGCGGAACTTTAGTGTATCGTAATGCACCGAATCGGGGAAAGCGGGGTCGACATACTCGGCAAAGATTTTCAGCGTATCGGATGCAATCAGCGATGTGTCTTTCAACCAGATCCTTACCGTGTCGGGATTGTTGGTTGCCCATACAAAAGCGGCACTATCGCCCGGAACTGTAAAGTTGTATTTTTCGTATTGCGTGAAATTGAATACCAGTTCGAAATAGTTGCGCTTCACGCGTTTAGATGACTTGAAGAACTGCGGGGTTTTGTTTTCTTTGAACAGCAACAACTTTATGTCATTGGGTTTGTAGTGGTATTTTGTGACAATTGAATCGTTGAGCGTATCCTTTTTTGACTTCAACGTATCATAACTTATTTCTACCGATGGGCGGAAAACCGTGTCGATGAATGCAATGCTTTCTTCGGGCAGGTTGAACATGAAATCGGAATTGTTGTCGCGCAGGGCGAAAACCTTATATTCGTTTTCGGCAACGAAGTTAATGTAGAAATTACCCTTTTTGTCAACCTTTGTAATGTAGTCTGGAATTTTGGTTGCAACTGCAGTGTCGGAGAAATCGTTGTATAGCATAACCCAAGCATCGTCGACAGGTTTGCGGGTATATGAATCGAAAACCGTGCCTGCAAACTGCATAGAGTCTATTTCGGGACCAGTGGAAAACGCATACACAAAACTGTTCATTGCATTGTTTTCGTTGATGTCGGCAATTGCATCGTTGAAATTGAGACAATATGTGGTATTGGGCTTCAGTTGTGTGGTATTCAGCTTGATTTTCAGTTTCTTGCCACTTACTACTGCAGTTGGCCTTTCTTCCATTGGAGGCGACACAATCAGTTTGGATGAGACATCGTTCAGTTTGATGTACTCGTTGAATTTCACAATTATGTACTTCGACTTGTGCTTTGAAGAGAAGTTTGTGGAGCCGTTTTCGGGAGAACTTGCCTTTGCCTCGGGTGGTGTAACATCCTTGGT
>JBGUHW010000211.1:0-17963 GCA_045112395.1 Bacteroidales bacterium | reverse complement strand
AGTTCCTCCTTCTGTCGGGTTAGCATTTGCTGTGATCGTGTATGAAATTGCTTCGAAGTTTGCAACCAAGGTTCTGTTGTCTGTTGCAGTAAACGAGTATGTTGCATTTGTCGAAACAGCCGTTCCGTTTTCGGTCCAGTTTATAAAATTGTAACCTGTATTTGCTGTTGCGGTGAGTGTAGCCGTCTGTCCGTGAGTGTAATCACCTGTGCCATTAACTGTTCCACCAGCAACTGGATTTGCACTAGCCGAAATTGTGTAGGTGTTTAACTGGAAGTTTGCAACAAGATTGCGGTTTCCACTTACGGTAAACGAATATGTCGCATCGGAAGAAACGGCGGCATTTCCATCTGTCCAGTTTATAAATTGATAACCAGTGTTTGCTGTTGCTGTGAGCGTAGCGGTCTGTCCGTAGGAGTAACTACACGCACCAGTAACAGATCCACCTGCAGCAGGATTAGCATTTGCCGTGACTGTATATGTAATTGCTTCGAAATTGGCAACCAAAGTCCTGCTTGCTGTCGCTGTGAAGGTGTAATTTGCATTAGTTGAAACTACAGAGCTGTTTTCTGTCCAGTTTACAAAGTTGTAGCCTGTGGCTGGGCTTGCCGAAACAGTAACTTGAGTTCCTTCAGAAAATGTTCCGCCGCCAGCAACTTCACCGTATGCATCGTTGTTTGCCAAAACTGTAATGTTGTAGCTTGGAATTGGACAAGTTGTAGGCAGAACAAACATTGAACAGTCAAAACCATTCCAAAATGAAGTCAAAGTAACCCAATTGCCGTTGTTTAACTTATAGTTGCTGTTTGTATATCCACTGCCACGATTAGTTGAAAACAATCCGATATAACTGGTCGAATTAGAAACATCTATTCCTGCGAAGAAATTGCCCGAAATAGTAACCGGAGTTGTCAATGTCCAAGTGTATAATCCTTGTTTTCTTGTGCCAGACATAGTTGTTCCTGCCGAGTATAAATACGACAAAGTTACAGTCTTTGATGCAAGAACATCGCCAGGAATGCCATTATTGTTTGCCCAAACTTTAAATGTGATACTTCCTTCATCACCATCGGCAGCATACATAAAATCGATGCTTGTAATGTTATAATAGCGGTCTGTAATTTCAAAAAGTTCTGCACAAGCTTGGGTATAATTGTTTTTTCCACAGACAATTCCACCACCTGATGATTCACCTACATTACGTATAACAGGGATTTCTGTAAATCTTTCTTCGTGTAAAACAACGCAAGCGTTAGGATCAGCCTGTGTTACGCTGATTGTCTGTGAACTTGCACCTTCTCCCGAAACAGTTATAGTTGCAGTACGTTCCCCATTTGATGTGTTAGCATCTGCAACAACAGAGAAAGATCCATTTCCAGAACCAGATGATGGTGTCATTGTCAGCCAGTTTTCCGATGAAGTTGCGGTCCAGTTGATGTTGCTGATAACAGTTACATCATTGCTTCCGCCATCGGCACTATAACTGAGGGATGACGGAGAAACGATAACATAGCTTGCAATTGGGCATAAGTTTGGTAGAACATACATTGAAACGTCAAGATTGCTCCATGAAGGTGTCATATTACTCCATCTACCGTTGTAAAATTCGTAGCAACTATTTAAATAACCACTACCGCGTGCTGTAGAAGCCAATCCAATATAACTTGTTGCACTAGAAACATCTATTCCTGCGAAGAAATTGCCCGAAATAGTAACCGGAGTTGTCAATGTCCAAGTGTAAGTTCCTTGTTTGCTTGTGCCATATATAGTTCCAGCCGAGTATAATTCCGATAATGTTACAGTCTTTGATGCAAGAACATCACCAGGTATGCCATTATTGTTTGCCCAAACTTTAAATGTAATGCTTCCTTCTTCACCGTCAGCGCAATACATAAAATCAATGCTAGTTATATTATAATAACGGCTTGAAAGTTCAAAAAGTTCAGCTTTTGCCTGATCGCCGAATGAATTGCTTCCGCAAACATATCCTCCGCTTGTAGGTAAGAAAGTTGAGCTTGATGTAAACCTGTCTTCGTGGGCAATAAAACATTCGCTAGGATCGGCCTGTGTTACGCTTATTGTTTGCGGGTTTACACCACTTGCCGAAACAGTTATTGTAGCAGTACGTTCACCATTTGAAGTGTTGGCTGCTGCTACCGCAGTAATTGTGCCATTGTTTGAACCGGATGTTGGGCTTAATGTCAGCCAGTCTGCCGATGATGTTGCAGTCCAGTTGGTGTTGCTGTTAACTGTTATATCCTTGCTTCCTCCATCGGCTATGTAGCTGAGGGACGATGGCATTGCTGCCAGCAAATAGAAAGGTGCATCAGTAGGACATATTGTTGGCAAAACATACATTGAGAATCCAGTATTATATAGGCTCCAGTTTGAGCCTAAAAGCCGATAGTTGTTATTTGTATATTCTTCGTCATCATTTGTAGTCGAGTATAATGCAAATCCGCTTGTCGCATTAGAAACATCTACGCCAGCGAAGAATTTATTGGGAACGACAATGGATGGGTTAAGTGTCCATGTGTAATATCCTACTTTTTTTGAATTATACACATTTCCTGCTGCGTATAATTCCGACAATGTTACAGTCTCTGAAGCAAGTTCGCCACCAGGAACACCATCATTGTCGGCCCAAACCTTAAATGTGACGCTTCCTTCTTCGCCATCGACTCCATACATGAAAACAATGCTATTCAGATCATAGTTGGTGTTGCCTGTTGCTTCAAAGACTTCTGCGTATGCTTGTGTGCCGTATGTATTAACGCCAAAAAGATATCCAATTTCTGCCGTTATGTAGTACATTGATGGGCTTGAGAATC
Source organism: Bacteroidales bacterium (assembly GCA_045112395.1). Classification (GTDB taxonomy): domain Bacteria; phylum Bacteroidota; class Bacteroidia; order Bacteroidales; family ML635J-15; genus Bact-19. Next base: position 15,132 of record JBGUHW010000211.1, on the reverse strand, counting down.
TGTCTTCGTGCATAGTAACGCACGATTCGGTATACGAATCGGGTTGTACTACAGTAAGTATTGTTGGCGAAGTGCTTCCGTGTGTAAATGTTACAGTTGCTGTTCGTGGTGCCGAACCTGTGTTTGCCGTTGCGGTTACTGTTATTTGCGTTGTTGCTTCAGAGCCGGCACCTGTGGTTGGAGATATTGTCAGCCAGCTTGCCGATGATGTAGAAGTCCAAGATGATGCAGCTGTTCCAGCTTTTACAATAGCAGAGTAATTACCGCCCGCACTCGCAGCCTCTATAATTTCTGGCGAAACAGTAACGCCTGCCGGTTCTATACCGATAACGGCGGCTTGGCGGTAACTATAATTGTTATCGTCGTCGCTACCTATACCACCACCGCCTGGAGTCAGAGCAGTTGTAAGGAAGAAGCCATCGTATGCGCCTCCCCAGCCCCAGTTGAAGTGGAAATAGTTGTTATCATTGTAGCCGTCGCATACGAAGCAGTGTCCTGCACCGCCTCCAGTACCGTTACCTGAATATATTATAGGTCTTCTAGCATTAAGTTCTGCCTTTAGCAGATTATCCCAGTCGCCTGTGTAATCTTCTCTTCCAAGACCTTGTATTGATGTCTTATATCCAAAATTATCCTTGAGAGCGAGTTCGGTACAACGCTCACCTTCATAACCAGATGCAACTGTGTGAGCTGCACTTCCGCCGCCGTTGGTTACTGTGCCGTAGTTCATTCCTACAGAAACACCGCAGTGGTACATCAGGGTAGAAACAGCATCTTTTTCTGCTTGAGAAGAGTACGACAAAAGTCTGTCGGGCATATTGTTCCAGTCGTATGTGGTATTTCCAAAGTCGGCGCTTTGTTCAGGGTAGTAGCTACTACTATACAAATATGAATAGGAACCTGTTCCTCTTGTCGGATAGTTCCAGTATTTCATTACTTGAGCCATTGCCGTTGCCACACAACCAGTGACCGCATTTTCATCTGTTCGGTCGTCGTATGGACAAAGGAGATTGTATGGAGGTCCTTGGTTCCATTTGGTTGTCATGAGCGCATTTACAGCTCTGGTACTCTTGTGCATAGGTGGAATACCATTTTGCAACTTATACCATAGATCGCTTATTTCCTCGGTGGCCTTAATGTTATTGTCGATACCGAATTGTATCTGACGCTGGTAACCACGAAGCCATTCAAGCGTATTGATAGCAATGTTACTTGTGTTGAAACTACCTTCGTCTGAATATCCAAGAACAGGATATGCAATGTCGTCGGCCGATACAATCACAAAGCCTCCGTCGGTGTTGAAAATGTAAAAGTTTGTAAACTCAGTCTGTGATGTCACATCGCTGAAAATAACATCTGTCGACTTTACAACATTCTGTTCCCAGAAATTTCTGGCTACTTGCTGGGCTGTTTCGACAGAAACATGCTTTGCAAATATCGGTAAAGTAAACAGTACCAATAATGCTAACAAAAATAACCTTTTCATTTGTTACTTTTTTAGTTTAAGGACCTCAGAATCAATTGATCTGCCAAGAACGGGAAGTCCTTTGCCGAAATTAGCAGACGAAACGAAAAGACAAAATTAATGAAAATTACGATTTTTTATTTATGAAATACGATTTTTTTGAACAAAGAACAATTGATAAGGTTAACAATGAATAATGGACATTAGATAATCATGAAAAATTTTACGAAAAAAGTAATATTTATTTGTGGATTGTGAAAAAAGTATTACTTTTGTCATCGTTGGCGATAAAACTAGTGACTTTATTGACAATGAGGGGCGACACGAGGAAGATGTATTATTCACATAACACTAGAATGGAGTTTTTTGTACAGCGTTTTGTACTTTGCAAATAGAGGGATTATGCAATGTACAAAATTAAAGATGGTAAGAATCCCTTAAACGATAAAATTTAAATTATGAAAAGGCATATTTTTATATTACTACTCATCGGGATGATGGGTGTGGTAGCATTAAGCGGATGCAAACAAAGGTCTTCTTGCGAAGGAGGAATAAATGGTTATTTACATGTCCTTGACAAACCTTTTAAAACGGATACCAAATTTTATAGAAAAAATGTAAAAATATCAGCTATTTTTTACGATTCAGACACTCATGGTTACTACATTACAGGCAGTGTGCCTAAAAATGTATCTCCTAATGTCTTGGTCAATGCTAAAATAAGTAGTGTTTATCCTAAAGAAGGTGAAATTATCCATGAAGATTTATCTTATTGGATTTATAAATTGGATTGTATAGAAAAAGAATAATTATGAAGAATTTGTTTTTATAGAATCGTGCCATGGCGCGATTCTTTGAAACGCCGCAGGCATAGAAACCACCCTTCGACAGGCTCAGGGGGCGGAAAGCCTAGAAACGCCGCAGGCATTGAAACGGCGAAGCCATAGAAACCAGAAACGTTAAACTTAGAAACGGGGCGCCAGCCCCTGAAACTTTTTTTTCCACATTTCGCAATTATAATGTACCTTTGCAATTTGTCTTATTTTGCAAATATGTACACGCTATTTTTAAAGGAAATAAAAGGCTTCTTCAGCTCGACGATAGGCTATCTGGTGATTGCCGTATTCCTGCTGATTGTTGGTCTGTTCATGTGGGTTTTCCCAACGAACTTTAATATTTTTCAGGTAAATGCGGCGAATATCGACACGCTGTTCCTGATTTCGCCGTGGGTGTTCCTTTTCCTCGTGCCAGCAATCACGATGAATATGTTTGCCGATGAACTTCGTACCGGCAACATGGAACTTCTGCTAACCCGTCCAATATCCGAGTTCAAGATTGTGTTGGCAAAGTACCTTGCCGCTGTGGTGCTGGTGCTTATTGCTTTGTTGCCCACGCTATTGTTCCTCGTTTCGGTACACAAGTTGGCCGACCCAGTCGGAAATGTCGACTACGGCGCAATAGCAGGTTCGTACATCGGACTGTTTTTCCTCGGCGCGGTTTATGCCTCGATAGGCATTTTTGCAAGTTCGCTGTCGAAGAATGTAATTGTGTCCTTCCTGCTCGGAATAGTTTTCTGCTTCCTGTTCTACCTTGGATTCGATCTTTTGTCGGATTTGGTTTCAACCGGAACGGGAACCGACTTTGTAAAATCGCTAGGCATAAACGACCATTACAGTTCCATCAGCCGTGGCGTTGTCGATTCGCGCGACATCGTTTATTTCTTCAGCGTGATAGCGGTTTTTGTATTCTTTTCTAAACTCAGACTTGAAAGTCGCAAATGGTAGGAGGGTAAAGTCATGACAAAAGAAACAGAAAACAAGAAATCATTTTCGCAGATGCGCCGCCAGAACCGCAACCAGAACATATTTCAGGCTGTGCTGATTTTGGCATTGATAGTTGTCCTTAACATTTTGTCGACACAGGTTTTCTTCCGTGCCGACCTTACAAAGGAAAAACGCTTCTCCATATCCGACTTCTCAAAGCAGGTGCTCGATAGCATCGATGACGATGTTTACATTGAGATATTCCTCAAGGACAACGATTTGCCATCGGAACTTGTCCGCTATCAGCGTACTGTTGACGACTTTCTGAAGAACCTTTGCCGATACTCAAACAACATTCGCTACGAGTTCAAGAATCCGTTTACCGAGCATAGTGGCGAGGAGCAAGGTTTTGTGCAGAAATGGTTCGGCTTCCTTTCCGACGAGGAGGAAGTTGATCCTATGGAAAAGAAGAAAATATTTGCCCAGCTTTACAACAAAGGTCTGAATCCTACATACATAGTTCAGGAGGAAGGCATGGGCGGCTCCGAAAAGATAATCTTTGCAGGAGCATTGGTGAAGTACAAGGAAAAGGACTTCCCCGTAAATCTGCTTACCAATAGCGTTTCGGGTAACAAGCCATATACAATGCTCAGTTCCACCGAGTTGGAACGCGAGTTCGTTCATGCATTGTGGATGCTTTCGAGTCGCAAGATACACAAGGTAGCCTTCCTCGAAGGTCATGATGAACTTGACGAGAACCGCACCTACGATATAATGACTTCTCTGTCAAAATATTACCGCATCGAGCGAGTGAACATGAACGGAAGTCTTACTGCTCTTGATGAGTATGGTTGCGTGGTTGTTGCAAAGCCACAGAAAAGATTCAACGAGCGCGACAAGTACATTATTGACCAGTACATAATGAATGGAGGAAAGGTCATCTGGCTTGTGGAGTGGATGAACTTCGACATGGACAGCCTCAATACCAATCCAACCGCCATGGCTCTGATGAACGACATCAACCTCAGCGACCAGCTTTTCAACTATGGCGTGCGCATCAATCCCGACTTGATTCAGGACTTGCGCTGTCTGCAGATTCCGGTGTGCGTTAACACTGTGGAGGGGAAGCCGCAGTTTGAGCCTAAGCCGTGGTACTATTTCCCGCTCATAGTTCCCGACACTCTGCTCGACCACCAGCTTGTGAAAAACCTCGATGTTATGCGTACATGCTTCGTCAGTTCGATTGACACCGTTGGTGAAGATCCTTTGGTGAAAAAGACAATCCTGCTCCGAACATCGCAGTACGCCAAGGCCTTGTCGCATCCTGTGGAAATCAGCCTCGACATACTTCGCGAAAAGCCCGAAATGCTGACATTCAACAAGCCTAATATGCCAATAGCTGTGCTTCTGGATGGCGAGTTCAAATCTAACTTTGCAAATAGGCTTCCACCAGAATTGGCTGACAACAAGGATTTTAAGTTCAAAGACAGAAGCACCAAAACGCAGATGATTGTCATTTCCGATGGCGACTTTATCCGCAACGAAATCAAGCGCATGGGCGACAAGGTTCAGCCATATCCGCTTGGGTACGACAAATACTACGATGCACAATATACGCCAGGAAATACCCAGTTCATAGTAAACTGCGTGAACTACCTCTGTGCCGATGAGGGACTTATATCGTTGAGAATGAGAGAACTCAAGAGCCGCACGCTGAACGCTACGAAAGTAAGGGAAGAAAAAGCGATGTGGATTTGCATCAACCTAATTATACCGATACTTATCGTGTTGCTGATCGGATTCACAATGATAGTAATGCGTCGAGTAAAATATTCGAAAAAGGAAAAATAGAACGACATGAAAAAAACTAACTTATTGTTACTGATTGTAATCGTGATTCTCGTTGGAGTTTCGATAGCAATATATTTTGTAAGGAATTACGATTCGCAGAGCACTTTGCGCGACTTTGCCGTGGAGGATACAGCCTCGATAAACAAGATTTTTCTAGCCAACAAGAGCGGTTCGGCTGTTACTCTCGAACGCGCTGGTAATCACTGGACTGTAAACAAGCAATATACAGCTCGCCGCGATTTTGTCAACAATCTGCTTACAACAATAAAGAAGATAGAAGTAAGTTCGCCAGTGTCATCGGCAAAGATGGAAAGGGTTATGAAAGACCTTGCCGTTCAGGGCATAAAGGTTGAAATATATCAGGACGATGAGCTGGTTAAGACCTACTATGTTGGCGGTGTTACCGAGGATAACAATGGTGCCTACATGATTTTGGAAAACTCCGACCGCCCGTTCATCCTGTCGCGTCCGGGATTCACAGGCTATCTTACTGTTCACTATCTGCCGGAACTTTCGGAATGGCGCGAGCGCATAGCTTTCAATTACAACATCGAGGATATTGCAAAGGTTTATGTTGAATATCCTGACAAGAGCGAATCGTTCATTGCCGAGCGACTTGGCGAAAACAACTACAATCTTAAGAACATAGATGGAAGCAATGTTGGTGTTCCGTTTGATACTCTGCGCGTAAAGGAATTTGTCAGCAGGATAAAGTTTGTCGGTTTTGAAACTTTTATACTCGACAGCTTGCAGGCACAAAAGCGCGACAGTCTTCAAAAGACCGAAATGCTTGCATCATTCACAATTGAGGACAAGGCTGGCGCAAAGAGCAGACTTGTAACCTATCGCCGACCAAACACCACTGGCCTTTTCGACCCGCAAGGCAATATTTTCGAGTACGATGTCGACAACCTGTACGGAATCCTTAATAATGGCGAAGTTGTCATTTTGCAATATCCGATCATTGACCCAATAACATTCTACAAGTCGGATTTCTTTGGACAAAACCATCACGAAGCCATAAGGTTCAAGGAGGTACAGACCCCGTAGGGGATTTACGAATTACGATTGACGATTTTAGATTTACGATTGTGCCGACAAGATGCAAAGTGATATACGAGTTACGATTTTAGATTTACGATTTTTATAGCGGTGCAATGCATTGCATCGTTACAATTTTCCAAAATCTTTTTCCTTCCTGCCCTCAGTAGAGCAGTATTTGCAAACTTTTTCTGAAACTGGTGATTGCTCATGCTTTCCAGTTCCTCGGGCGAAAATGCTTTAATTTCAGGCAGAATGATGCCATTTTTCTTCGGAGCAGAAAAATTATGTGGGCAGCAGTCCTGACATGCATCACAGCCATAAATGCGAGAGCCTTTTGCCTGCCTTACATCATCATCGATGCCATCCTTCTTTTCTATGGTCTGGTACGAAATGCACTTGTTTGCATTTATGCCATCGAAAGTTAGAGCCTTTGTGGGACAAGCCTTTATGCAGGCATTGCATCCGAGACAAGTCTGGTTTAGCGGTTGGTCGTAGTCGGATTCGAAATTTACAACCAATTCACCGATGAACACAAACGAGCCTAGTTTAGGATTAATTATGCATTTGTTTCGTCCGATGAACCCTAATCCTGATTTTTGCGCAAAGTATCTTTCAAAAAGCGGTGCCGAATCGACAAATGCACGACCATCAGCCAGCGGACAAACTTTTTTTATCTCCTCGAGCATTTGGTTCAGTTTTTCCTTCAAGACAAAATGATAGTCGCGACCAAGAGCATATTTTGCAATCCTTATGTCATCGCGGTCTGGTTTTTCATCGGTATTGTATGAATAAAGCACCGAAATCACCGACTTTGCTCTCTCGACAAGCAAACTTAGGTCGCTACGTACATCGATGTTACGTTCCATGTACGACATTCCTGCGTTTCGCTCTGCTGCAAGCCAAGATTTTAATGCCGAAATAGTGTCGTTGTCAACTTCTGCATTGCTAATGCCACAAGCATCGAAGCCAACCGCTTCCGCAATGTCCTTCACCAACTTGGAATCGACAAACATTCTATTCGTTTTTGTAGGTTTTTCCCTCGTAGTAAATGTTTTCCGACTTTACACCAAAGGAATATCTGACAGCATCGCCAGTGAGTTCAAAATCGGTAACTTTCTCGTATGAAATGATTTCGGTCTTGTTGCCATCAAAATACTTCAGGTTTCCCATTTGGTCAAGGTAGGCAACACAATGGTTGTTTATGAAATATTTTTCGGGAATAAAACTTTCGAGCGTGTAAACTTTACCTTTGATATATGCCTTGAAGTAATTTTGTACGCCAAAAACCATTATTCCATCTTCTACATCATAGAAATCTGGTTCATCGAATGAAATTGTGCGAGTCTCAAAGTCTTCAAAGACTTTCAGATATGACGATGCATCAACGTATGCCACAAATCTGTCGCCGCATTTGAAAGTTTCCGGTACAAAATCTTCCAAATCAACAAATTCGTTTCTGTAGAAAGCATGAAAACTGCCTGTGCTTGCATCTACAAAAGCAATTATATCGCGACCCAATGCAATTCCACCAAGATTTTTCCCATATATAATCTGCTCCATCTCACCGAGGTAAAAAGCATTCAGATTTCCATTTACATCAATGAAAACAGCAATGTTTTCGCCAACATTCACAAATGATGGCTCTCCTGTTGAAAGCACGTCGTCCAAGGTGTACTTCTTGCCGTTCCAATAGCACATTAGCATGTGCTGCATATCGTCGTACCACACAACAATGTCATCGTCGGCCCAATATTTTGCCATACTTGCACAAAGAGTGTGAAAATTGCCGTCATCGAAAACCTTGAGCTGGGTGTTCATGCTGAACGATATGAGATTGTCAGTTACAACATAGTTTGAAACGAAGCTGCTTGCATTGTGCAAATAGTTGTTGTGATATATTTTCAGTCCTCCCGAATTGTCAACGTACACAAACGAATTATTCCCCACTCCATACTCTTTTGCTGGCTGATGGTCGATTTGCTTTGTGTTGTTTCCGTCAAAGACCCAGATATTTCCGAGATAGTCATTGTAAAAAGACATTCCCTGCGGATGGGCAGATAGTCCGCACAGCAACAGCAAAATGACAATATTGCAAGTAATAAACCTCATTGCAGATGTTTCACATTGCAAAAATAAGAAAAATTTTGTTTGTGCAAAGAGAAATCTTATTGCCTCGTCAACTGCTTGTATTTCGTCAGTTTTATCATGTAGTCCACCATATCATCTGCAAGCTGGCTGTGAGCCTGTTGCAATAAGGCTTGTGCCTCAAGCACTTCCGACATGCTTATCATACCGGCGTTGTAGTTGTCGGTGCTGAGGTTTAGGTTTTCAGTGGCTGTTTCGGCTGTTTGCTGAGATAGAAGCACTTGAGAATATGCTTCGCTGAGGTCGTTCCAAGCCATCTGCATTTGCAGTAGCATTTGCTCGTCAAGGTCACGGCGTTGGTTTTCGGCTTTGGTGCAGTTGAGTTCCTGCTTCTTTATGTCGTACGACTTTTCCCACCAGTCGGAAATTGGAATCGAAAGAGTTGCGAAAACCAGTCCGTTGGTCTTGAACTTGTCCATTAGCGTATTACAAGTATAACCTGCACCAACTGCAATTTGTGGCAATGCCTCGCCAACGATCATTTTCTTTTTCAGTCGTTCGGCATCGGTGCTAAGGTCGAGAAGCTGGTACTCGATACGCCCTTTGACTGCTTCGGTGTGGTCGACATGGTAGATGTTTGGATTTGGAATTTCGCCTATGCTGTCGGAAAGAACCAAGTTTTCATCGTATGGAATGCCAATATGCTGGCACAGAGCCGATTTTGCAAGACGGATGCCATTGTTCAGTTTCATTTCGTTCGACTTCATTTCCGACTGCTTCAAGGTTACTTTCAGCATATCGTTCTTGTGGATTACGCCTGCATTTACAGCGCCAGACGCATCGCGGTAAAGCGTATCAAGAAGCTGGTTTACAGAAGCGATAATCTTCTTCTTTTCCTGCAACGAAATGATTGTCCAGTAAAGTTCCACGGTTTTAAGGTCGGTTTCATCGCGAGCGATTTCGGTCTGCAGTTTTGCTGCCTCAACGCCGAGTCCGGCCAATTTGTTGCCGTTTACAATTCGTCCACCGACAAAAACCGGTTGCACAGCCATTACTCCGCCAACAATGCCATCGTCGAGACCTTTTACATTTACATTGGCATCAATGTATGGTCCATAAATATTGTATAGTGTTGTGAAGACATTGTTCATCGCCAGATTTCCGAAATCGACATTTACATTGCCTTTGCCCATGTCCATATCGAGCAGAGGTTCTGTTGCCTTAAACGCACCTCCCTTGATGCTTACCTGCGGGAAGTATTTAGTGAAAACGCCTTTTTTTGTCAGTTCTGCCGCTTTTATGTCGAGTTCTGCGTTCTTTATCTTGGCGTTGTTTTCGATGGCAAGGCGTTTACACTCGTCGAGCGACAAAGTATTTGCAATAACATCATTCTCTCCAGATTCGAAGGTTGTTAGTTCGTTCTGTGCCAATAGTGTGATACTGAACAACAATGCGGATAATATGGCGGTTAGTCGTTTCATTCTCCTTTTCGTTTGTAGATTTGCCAGTATGCCACTGGAAGTACGGTGACAATCAGCGGCAACGAGAATATTGTACCAAAACAAATAACCACGCCCATAGGCATCCAAAGCGAAGTTGCTGCAATAATCATCGGGATTACGCCGAGGGCAGTAGTTGCCGATGTTAGGAAAATAGGTCTCATACGGCGTTTGCCGGCTTCGAATGCCGCTTCCTTGGCGGTCTTGTGTCCTTCGCGACGAAGCGATTCGGCATACTCGAACATAATGATTGCATTTCGCACAATTACACCGATAAGGCTTACAATACCTAATACTGCTGTAATGCTAAAATCGAGTCCGAACATCCAAAGTCCTGTGAATGCGCCAAATATGCATATTAAGCTTGATGCAATCGAAAGCACCGCCATGTCGATTTTTGCAAAGTGATATAGCAGGAAGATGAAAAGTACCAATACGGCTGCAATAATTGAAATCACAATCTGCGGAATCATAGAGTTGTTGGCACCTGTAAGTCCGCCGTATTCAATGCTTATGCCATCAGGCAAAGTTGGGCGTATTTTGTCGTCCACGAACTTTGTTACCTGTTTCATGCTTACTGGCTGACTGCAGCCGTATTTTAAGTCGCAACCAACGGTAATGGTACGAATGCTGTTGTAGCGAGTGATGGACGACTTGCGCCATTCGGGTTCTATGTCGGCGACTTGTCTTAGTGGTACCCAGACACTTGGCATTGCTGTAGGAACAAGCATATTTTCAAGCGTCCGTATCTTGCTGGTATCTGAAACCTGCGAATATAGAACCACAGGAATCTTGTAGTCGCCTTCCCAAACCGATGTAAGAGTTTGTCCTCCTAGTGCGCCCGACAGGAATATCGAAAGCATGCTCTGTGTTATTCCAAGTTGCGATGCTTCATCGGTTTTGAGGCGTATTTTTACATTTGGAGTAGATTCATCGTAGTCGGAATGTACCCAGGTAACTTCGGGCAAGGTGTTCATGTAGGCTTTCAAAGTGTCTGCCACGGCTTCCATTTCTTGCAGGTTGTCTCCGCTTATACGCACCTCAATAGGATTCTTAACTGCCTGATAGTCCATTTGTTTGAAACGGACGTATGCATTTGGGAAATAGTTTTCGTATTTCTCTCCGTATTCTTTCAGAATTTCGAGAGTTGCTTTTTCACTAATGGTGTTGACGATGAACTGGGCGTAGCTTTTCTTTCCCATCTGTGGTGCGTAGGTAGCATGGAATCTCGGCGATGCGCAACCTACAAACGATGTCACCGCCTTTACGCGACTGTCGGCATTGAGGATTTTTTGCAGGCTGTCAACGACTTCGGCTGTCTGCGTAAGGCTGCTTCCTTCGGTAAGATGTATTTCAACGGCAAAGCTGTCGCGGTCGGCCTTTGGAAGCATTTGTATGTTCATTCTGGTGAACAGGAAAATACCCAAGGCGAAGGTTAAAAAGAATATCAGTAATACTGTCTTGGGGAAGCGGAAACACAGTGCTAAAAGTTTTTCAAACGAATTTTGAAGTAGGTCGAAGAACTTGTTCTGGACTTTTTCAAATGCGTTTACGTTTTCGTCCTTTTTTCGGATGAACTTTGTACAAAGGTAAGGAGTAATCCACACTGCATATAGCAGAGAAATAAGTAGTGCAAATGAGATTGTCCACGGGAAAAGTTTCACAAAGTCGCCAAGCGGTCCATCGATAATTCCGATCATCGGGAAGAACATTGCGCATATTGCAATGGTGGCAAGCAGGGTGGGGACAAATAGTTCCGTTGTACTAACCGATGCCGAGAACCACCGCGAATGTCCCTTTTGCTGGTAGTCGGTGTAGCCATCAATTACAATGATGGAGTTATCGACTATCATTCCGAGAACAACTATCAACGCTGCGAGTGTAACTGTATTAAGTTCAATACCAAATAGATACAAAAGACCAAGTGTGATGGCAGTGCAAATTGGCACACCAGAACCTGCCACTAATGCGGTTCGCAGAGGGAATAGCAGAAGCATTACGGCAATGACGACCAGCATTGATTCCACAAGGTCGCGAAGGAACGAAATTACCGATTTGTCAACCACTTTTGGCTGGTCGGTTATGCGTTGTAGGTTTACATCTGGCGGAAGTTCGTGGCGCATTTCGTCAAGAATCTTTTCCACCTTTTCGCCAAAAGCAACGATGTTGTTTCCTGCACACATTTCCATCGAGATTATCACACAACTTTTGCCGTTGTATTCGATGTAGCTTGACGGTTCGGCGTAGCGGCGTTCAATTTCGGCAATGTCGCGCAGGCGAATGGAGTTGCCGCTCGGGTCGGCATACACAATTTGCTCGCCAATGGCATATTCCGAATCGTAAGGTATTGCAATGTGTATCTGTGAGTTGCCAGAGTCCTCTTCGATGTTTCCGCCTATGGTGCGGAATCCCTGCGTTGCAAGTTCGGTAAGCAATATTTTCTGGTCGATTCCGTATGCCGAAAGTTTTTCCGCATCTATGCTGACGGCAATTTCTTCCTTTTGTATTCCGAAAGTCTTGAGGTTGCCCATTTCGCGGATCGACCTGAGGCGGTCGCAAATCTGTTCCGAATAGCTTTCGAGTTCGCGTGGGGTGCGCTGTTCCGATTCTACAGCAAGAAGCATAGATGAGGTATTGCCAAAGTCGTCAACTACAACAACTTCCAGTACACCTGCAGGTAGTGATGTCGTCTTGAATAGCTTTAGTCCATGCCTTATTTTCGACCAGACGGCATCCTTGTCGTTTATCGTAGGTTTCAATTCGACAAATACATACACGATTCCGTTTTCGGAAATGGAATACGTGCCGTCCTTGTCGATTTCCTGATAGGTGAACAGAAAACGTTCCAGCGGTTTTGCTACCTGCTGTTCCACTTCCTGTGCCGATGCGCCCGGGTATATCGCTGCTACAACGCCCTGACGGATAGTGAATTGTGGAAATTCGTCCTTGTTTAGGTTTGGCAGACTGAATATTCCAAACGCCACAAGAGCGGCGCACACAACAAATATTATGTTGTGGTGCTGCATTGCCGACTCTATGTGATTGCGCTTCTTCATTATTGTTCGTTTATTCTGTCATCTTGTTTATTTCAACCTTGGCGTTGTCGTAAAGTTTTTGGTAACCCTCAATAACTATGGTATCGCCCTTGGCAATGCCCTCTGTGACCAGTACTCCATCGGCAACATATTTGTTAGATGTTATGATGCAGCGTTTTGCACGGCCATTTTCAATTTTCCAGATGCCGATTCCGTCTTGCATTGTCTGTACTGCCCTTGATGGTACAACATATCCGGTGTTTTCGGGTTCGTCCATTGTTACCTTGCAGACCATTCCGGGCAGCAGCTTGCTGTGATCGCCCTTGAATATGCATTTTACATCGTAGCTGTGCGAAAGTATGTTGGCCTCTATTCCTCGTTCAATCACTTCGGCTTCAAAGACTTCATCATCGGCCGCAGGTACTGTTACTATGGCTTTCTTGCCAATGTTTATCTTCGAAATTTCGTTTTCTGGAATAGATGCTCTTACTTTCAACTGTCTGATATTCATAAGTTTGAAAGCTTGTTGCAGTGGAGAAACATTGCTTCCAGGTTCTATTGTGCGGCTACCTATAACGCCAGATGCTGGTGAGTAAAGGTCGCAATGTTGTAGTGCTTCTTTCGATATTTTTTCCATCGACTGAGCCTGAGCGAGTTTGGTTTGAATTTCAACCCACTTTACTTCGGGTAGACTTCCGTTGTCGTGGAGTTGCTTTGCACGGCGGTAACCATCTTCGGCTTGTTCCAAAGTGGATTTTGCTGCATCGTATGAACTTTGCACCGAGGTTTTGTCGAGACGGGCAAGCAGTTGTCCTGCATGAACATTGTCGCCAACCTTCACGAACACATCCTTAACATTTCCACCAGCCTCGAAACTCAAGGTTATTGCTTCCGATGCCTCGATAGTGCCGACGTATGTTCGTTTTTCTCCGAAAGTCTCAGTGTCGGCAACCATTGCATTGACGGAAATAACGCGTTCTTCGGCGACTTTCTCCTTGTCCTTGCAGCCCGAAAGCAAAATAGTTGCTAATATCAATATATAGGTAAACCTTTTCATTATTCTATTTCAGTAACATTGTCGTTGATGAGGTATTTCATTTCTTCGTGAATGTCGAAGTCGCCTATGGTTTCGTTTGGTAGTCTCATGTAGGTGCCTTCGGCTGCAGCAAGCAACTTGCCGTTTGGATCGTATATTTCGCCTATGCCAACAAATCCACGAGAGGAATCCTGTACTAGCCTTGCAACTCCGCGCAACTGTACGCCAATCGGCATCGGACGGCGATATTTGACTGTGATTGTGGTAGTTACAGCTAGACTTTCGGGTTCTTTTATCCACAATACGCGACCTATAAGCTCGTCAAGCATTGCTGTTATCATTCCGCCATGTACGCGACCAGGGTAGCTCTGATGTTCATTCCTGAATGTGAACAATCCGCGCAGTTCGTCATTTTCCATTTCGTAGAACATCGCCTTTACGCTGGCAGGATTGTCCATGCCACAGATTATGCACGACTTGCTATTGCGCTGTTTCTTTAATACCTTCATCTTGTTTTGCTTAAATTATTCGAGTTTCATCCAGTACATGCTTCGTCCGAATATCGGCAGACCAACATATCCGCGGACTTTCAGTTTCTTGTCAGTTTCAAACTTGGCGTATGCCTTGTACATGTCGCCTTCGACTGGATTGTATATTTCGCCACCCCATTCATCATCGTCGGCATCATACTTGAAATTGTGCAGAAGCACAATCTTGTCGGCTGGTGTGTTGCGTTTGCTTGGGTCGGGGTTCTTTATGTCTGTCTTTGGTGTGCCATCCTCAAAATTTGGATTTTGCATCCATATAATCTTGCCTTCGAAATTTCCGTTTGGCAGACGGGTTACCTTAACCTTCGAAACTTCACTTTTTTCCACCACGAGGTAAGTGCCGCATATCTTTTCTGCCTTGCTTTGCGAAAATGACGGAAATGCAAGTGCTATTGCTATTAAAATAATTGCTAATCTCTTCATATTTAGTCGTTTAGTTTTGCTATGGTTATTGCATTGTTGCTTCTGATTGTACCAACGGCACCAGTTTCCGATTCGGTGAAGTATCCAGAATAATTGTCATCAAAAACAATCGTGTTGTCCTGTAGTTTACCTTTTGCCGTATATGTTATTTTTGCCTTACCGTTAATGATGGTATCAAGGTCAATTTTCTTCTCGTAGGTGTATCCGTCAATGGTGATTTCTTTTCCCGAAATTTCACCGCTCATACGCTTAATTTCACCATCTATTCCAGTTTTTATTATTACAACCTTGCCTTTTTCTTCGCCTTTCAATATCTGCATTTGTCCCATTTTGTCGGTAATAGGAACATCAACACCGGTTATGAGCATACCTATATTTATTTT
>JBGUHW010000210.1:0-29998 GCA_045112395.1 Bacteroidales bacterium | reverse complement strand
AATGGACGAAAGCGGTCTCGGCAACTATGATGCAACCGAACTCCAGAAATACCTCTCTGGAAAGAATGCACGCGTTTCGCCTTACATAGGTGAAACTGAAGAAGGATTCACTGGTAGTTGCGATGTTGAAGGATTTGAGACGATGCTTGAACTCGTAAATGCTTATTTCACACAGCCTAAGTTCAACGAGGACGCTTTCAAGTCGTATGTCGAAAAGCAGAAGGGTATGCTCGAAAATGCAAGCCTCGACCCGCAGAGCGTATGGCAGGATTCGATGAGATGGATCATGGCCAACTACAGCGAATACCGCAAACCTATGACCCCCGCTATGCTCGATGAAGTTAACTTCAAGAATATGAGCAAATTCTATAAGCAGCGTTTCAACGACCCATGCAACTTCACTTTCTACTTTGTTGGAAATGTTGATGTTAAGAAGGCAAAACCGTTGATTGAAAAATACTTGGGTTCGCTCGAAACTGTTGAACGCAACGAAACTTTCGTTGACCTTGGCATCCGTCCTCCAAAGGGTGGCGTAGAAAAGGATGTTAGAAAAGGCAAGGACGACAAGTGTATCGAAATCATATTGTTCCACGGCGACTTCGAATACAACGCACAAAACAACACCGAAATCGATGCTATCTGCAAGATTCTCACCACCAAGCTCCTCGAACAGATTCGTGAAAAGGAAAGCGGCGTATATTCTATAGGTGCATATCCTATGACTTCGAACAAGCCTACAGGAAGATATGCTGTCCAGATTTTCTACAGCTGCGACCCTGCAAGAGAACCAGAACTTAAGGAAAAGATTTTTGACGTGATAAAGTCAATCCAGAAGGGTGACATCAACGATGAAGAAATTGCAAAGGTTATCGAAAAGAAGAAACGTGAACACGAAACCGAAGTCAAGGAAAACAGATACTGGAGAAGCCTTGTAATTGATCTTGTAGAGGGTGACATCACTCCCGAAGAGGCAAACGGTGAAGATGCACGTATTAATGGCATCAACAAGGCTCAGATGACAAAGGCTGCCGAAAAGTACTTCAAGTTCGACAGCTATGTAAAGGTTCGTCTTGTTCCCGAAAAATAGTACCATATTTAAATAACAACGAAAAAGAGGATGTTCGCATCCTCTTTTTTTGTTTATACCAATTAACAATAGTTTTCTTACTTTTGCACCAAAATATCAGAAAATGTTTCAGAAAATAATAAATGGCTGTGTGAAGCTGGTGCAGAAACTACTGCCCGAACCATTCATTTTTGCTGTGATTCTTACCGTGGTAGCTTTCGCTATCGCAATGCCGGTCTGCCACCAAACACCTCTTGAGGTTGTCGAAAACTGGGGCAATGGAGTTTGGTCGCTACTTGCATTTGCCATGCAGATGGCACTTGTCCTTGTCTGCGGTTCTACGCTTGCATCGGCACCGCTTATTAAGCGCGGAATAAGCTGGCTTGCATCTCTGCCCAAGAAACCTATGGGTGCAATTGCATTGGTTACGGCAGTTTCATCGCTTGCCTGCTGGCTAAACTGGGGATTCGGACTGATAGTAGGTGTAATCTTCGCAAAGGAAATCGCAAAGAAACTGCAAGGCGTCGATTACCGACTACTGATAGCCTCGGCTTACAGTGGTTTTGTTGTGTGGCACGCCGGTCTGTCGGGATCCATTCCTCTCACAATGGCTACACAAGGCAGTGGACTCAAAGAGGTTACCAGAGGCGCATTGGAAAATCCAATTCCAATAACCGACACCGTACTAAGTCCATACAACATTGTGATTGTAGCACTGATAATAGTCGCGCTTGTTGCTGTAAATGCACTTATGCACCCTAAGCCCGAAAAAGTTGTTGCAATAAATCCGCAATTGCTCAACGATGACGAGCCTGCCAAGATAGAAAAAGGCAACACTCCTGCCGAAAAAATGGAAAACAGCCACATATTAAGCTGGGTAATTGCTGCATTGGGACTTACTTATCTTGTCATCAAGCTATTTTTCCGTGGCGGTTCCCTTGACCTTAATTCGGTGATAATGCTATTCTTGTTCCTAGGCATCATACTTCACGGAACGCCATTATCGTATGTTCGGGCTTTCACAAAGTCGGCGACAGGTGCAGCGGGCATACTTCTTCAGTTCCCGTTCTATGCCGGCATTATGGGCATTATAACAGGCGTAGGAGAATCGGGAATTTGCCTCGGCACAGTAATCAGCGATGCCTGCATATCGGTTTCCACACCGCAGACATATCCACTATTAACCTTCCTTTGTGCCGCTGTGCTCAATATGTTTGTCCCATCTGGCGGAGGTCACTGGGCAATTCAGGCTCCGATAATGTTTACCGCAGGTGCAAACCTTGCCGTAGATCCTGGACTTACGGGCATGGCAATCTCGTGGGGCGATGCATGGACAAACCTCATTCAGCCGTTCTGGGCAATTCCTGCGCTTGCCATCGCAAAGCTTAATGCAAAGGACATCATGGGATTCTGCATTATCGATTTGGTTGTAACAGGAATAATCATCTGTGGCGGACTGCTTGTCTGGGCGTGGTAAGGATATGGCTGTGGCGTTTGACGCTAACGCTGTTTCCGGTTTCAATGGCTGCGCCGTTTCTGGGGCTGACGCCCGTTTCAATGTTTCACGTTTCAAGGGCTTGCGCCCGTTTCTGGTTTAATGTTTCAGGTTTAACGTTTAACTTCGTTGAGGGCTTCACCGTTCAGGGGCTAAAGCCCGTTTCTAGGTTTCTTGTTTAATGTTCAAGGTTCAACATTTCTAGGCTTTCCGCCCCCTGAGCCTGTCGAAGGGCAGGATCTGATTCCGTTTTTGTTTCTGGGTTTAACTTCGTTGAGGGCTGCGCCGTTTCAAGTTTGAATGGGCTTACGCCCGTTTAAATGTTTCACGTTTCAAGGGCTGGCGCCCGTTTCTGGTTTAACGTTCAATTGTTCAACGTTCAAAGATTCAAAAACGGAATGTCATCCTGAACTTGTTTCAGGATCTGATTCCGGTTTTGTTTGGCTGACGCCGGTTCTTGTAGAATCGTGCCATGTCGCGATTCTACAGAACGATTATCTTCTTCGTCACCACCTTTCCGTCAACCATTCTGACCCTTACAAAATAGCTGCCAGCGCCCATTCCATCCGTGGAAATCACGTTATTGCCATTGCATTGTTGCGTTTCATAAACAACACCGCCTAGCAGGTTGCAGATTTGTATCCCTGCAATGTTTTCTCCTTCCACAATGATATTTTCACTTGCAGGATTAGGGTATACCGACAATACAACATTTTCATTCTCGTCTACTTCCACCTCGTGGCAGGGATTTACATATATGTCCTTGTAGATGGTCTTGGTATTGCCGTAGAAATCCGTGAGCGTTATTGCCAGCTGCTGCTCGCCAGGGAGCGTGGGGGTGGCAATGTTGTAGTGGCGGGCGATGATGTTCTCTACTACGGTGTCCTTTAGCGTAGCTTCGGTAATGTATTCCGTGTATTGATACAATAATGGTCCTGTAAATTCCGTATCTATACCTATTTCCTTGGGAACAAATATATCAGGATAATAGATGCTATCAATTATCTGTCCCGTGCTAAAATCCAGTGTATAGGGTGCAGACGGACCGCTGATATTCACTTCGCAATCTATTGTATCCATGTTGCAAACTGTATCGGGCAAGAGAACATCAAGGGTTAGTTCAGGCAATTCCGTATAGCACAATCCATCTACTCCATCTATATCGGTCTTGACTAGCCATGGTTGCTGATAATAACCGTCAAAATCAGATCCATAAAAACTAGCATATGTATATCCTCCCATAATAAGACCTCCATCCGGGGTGGGTTTTACACTATTAAGATGTGCCATCCATTCGTCCTTCCTACCCGTAGGCGAATAATTTCTTCTATATATTATTTCTCCATTTGGTGTTAGTTTTAGCAATATTCCTGCATAGCCCTCACAATTGGAGCCCAAACCTACAACATATATGAACCCTTCATTATCAACATACAAATCGTAAGGACTTTCATCAAAAGCAATGCCTGGATAAATATTATAATTCTTTATAACCTTTTCCCACAGCAGATTACCATTATCGTCAATTTTCCTTATGCATGCAGCATTGCTTGTTTCATACTCATAACTGTCGGTATAGCATACCGGATATATGCCACTCATGACATAGCAGGAATCTGGGGATGGTGCAATAAATATTTGTACTCCATTTATCATGTCGGTTCTTCCAAATGTTTTTTGCCAGATAATATTTAGTGACGTGTCCAACTTCTGAACTATCCAGTTATGTTTATTGTTACTATTAAGACCAGCAGCAATAATGTGCCCGTTTGTCCCCCATACCAACTTCCTTATTCCGACATTAGCTACCATAGTTGCTTCTGAGACGACATTTCCATTGGCATCATATTTTGTTAGATACTCTCTGAAATTTTCATATTGTCCTCCCATGTATATATTGTCTTCGGTATATATATTGCATAACATTATAGGCATATTTGCCGAATTTGCAAATATTCTTGTAGTATCAAGAATTCGAAGGCTGTCGTCGAATTCGTATGACAACAATCTTATGTCGGGACCTATGTTAAACATGAACTTATATGTACCAGCTTCCGTCGTAAATACAGAACTAGCAGACACTCCGCCTTCAAAGACATCATATTGAGCATCCCCTATAAATGTACTATATAACTTATTCCCTTCGTTATCTGTTTTTACGACCATAGACCAGCGATTATCATTGTATTGATGATTTCCTGTTCCAACTACTAATATATATCCTTCTTCCAAAGGTGTTATGGAATTAAGGATATTCATATCTTGATGACCGAAATCAGTTACAATATTGAATCTTGTCTGGGTAAAACTATTAGATGACACAAATAACAATAATAATACTATTAATTGTCGAGCACGCAATTTGTACGATATTCCTTTATGTGATATATATGCCATATTGCTTATAATTTTACAATCTTAGTTTGCATAACCTTATCGAATGCACCAGGTACATAGTTGCCAATATTAAAAGGAAATTCCTCATAAAAGCAATACTTATTGCCACAAAGATAATAATATTTTTATAATATGTGTGTGAATTTTTGAAAATGCCACAACCTATATCACCACATTTCCCTCTACGCTAAATTCACCACCGATGTACAACTTGGCTATTTCGGAGAGTTTTTCGGGGGAATCGGACGAATACATGCTTACTGTACGATGAGCATTTTCTATACGCATTGTATTGGTGGTCATAAGTATATCCTTTGTGCGACGGGCAATTGCTTCGGATGAATCTATAATCCTTATTCCTTCGCCAGCAATGCGCTCTATCACAGGACGAAAAAACGGATAGTGGGTACAGCCGAGCACTATATGGTCAACATTGTTCTGCTTGAGCGGATTAATGTACTTTTCTATTACTGCATCCACCTCACTACCGCTGAAAACA
The DNA here is from genome assembly GCA_045112395.1 of Bacteroidales bacterium. Classification (GTDB taxonomy): domain Bacteria; phylum Bacteroidota; class Bacteroidia; order Bacteroidales; family ML635J-15; genus Bact-19. The sequence continues at coordinate 24,541 of JBGUHW010000210.1, read as the reverse complement.
CCGCGCTCGGCGAGTTCGACTAGTTCCTTGGCTATCTCCAAGTGCAACGAAACATATTTACGGTACTTGTCGCTTGTATTCTTGAAGTGTGCGCCACGGAAAGTTCCCTCGGTAGCAAGCACACCGACATGTCGGGTGCGTGTCTTCAGGCAAGCGGGTTTAACGGCAGGTTCAAGTCCCACAATCGGAATCTTGAATACGCGGCGCATGGAGTTCACTGCTGCAGCTGTGGCAGTATTGCAGGCAATTACTACAATCTTGCAACCTTTGTTCACAAGGAACTGCACAATCCGCGACGACAATGCTGTAACATCCTCCACTGAACGCGGCCCATATGGCGCATTTTTGCTGTCGGCAAAGTATATGAAATCCTCATCGGGAAGTTCGGCAAGCAGCTCGCGCAAAACAGTCAAGCCACCTATTCCGCTGTCGAATACACCAATGGGATTGTTTTCCATATACGAAAAAAGTTCCGTACAGACAGGCTCACAAGGCTCGTTCATGCCCTGTTCGCTTTGTCTTACGGAATGACAACATTAAATATTTATTTCTTTATTCCCAGCTTTGCCTTTACATCGTTGGTAATGTCGGTTGCATCGGGCGAAGTATATAGCAAAGTGGTCTTGTCGTAAACGTAGGTCAAACCTTGCTCGGAAGCCACAGCGGTTATCGCCTCCTTAATCTTGTTTGTGATAGGTTCGAGCAAAGCAGCTTCACGGTTCTGCAAGTCGGTTTCGGCCTGCTGCTGGAAGTTCTGTATGCGCTGCTGCAACGACATGATAGCTTCTTCCTTGTCCTGACGGATAAGTGCCGACCATGTATCCTTGTTTTCACTATATTCCTTCATCTTAGTCTCGTATTCCTTATACATTACCTGCATCTGGTCTTCGAGTGTCTTTGCATAATCTTCTACTTCCTTGGTTGCAGCTGCCTTTTCGGGCATTTCACCGAAAATTGCCTGCACATCAACATGGGCGAACTTTACTGCCTTCTGCGAAAACATCGACAGACAGCCTAAGCACAGCACCAACACTAAAATTATCCTTTTCATCTATTCTAAATTTAAAATGTTTCAAAAAATTAATTCTTGTATCCCAATTTTCTAAGAACCTCATCGCTCTTGTCGTGACGCGGGTCGGTATAAAGCATGTTGAGGTTGTTTGCGGTGTCGAATATTACAGCATAATTGCCTTCTGTTGCAATTTCCTTTATTGCATTGTAAATGTCGTCCTGGATGGGCTTTATAAGTTCTTCACGCTTCTTGTAGAGCATACCGCTTTCGCCAAAATACTTCTGCTGCAACTGCTTAAGTTCCTGCTCCTTTTTCATAATCTCATCTTCACGTTTTGCACGAAGTTCCTCGGTCAAAAGAATCCTTTCTGACTGGTAGTTCTGATACATCTGGTCGATTGACGACTTTTTGGCATCGATTTCCTTCTTCCACTCTTTTGTAAGGTCCTCCAACTGAGTTTTTGCCGATTCGTAAACCGGAATATTGTTCAGTATGTATTCGGTATCAACGTATGCGTACTTTTGACTGAATGCAAATGTCGCAAACAAAATGGCTACTGCAAGTAAAATAATTCGTTTCATATTCCTTAATTTTTAAGTTTCTAGTTTCTAAGTTTCTATGGGCTTCGCCCGTTTCTAATTTCTATTTCTATCCAAAGCCGTCTCTTGTTGAGTCGCGCCATGGCACGACTTTACAACAAGTCTGCAAAGTTAATTCAAAAATTTCATTTATAACATACCATGGCGCTTGTCATTGCAATAATCATTCCATTTAGAAATTCTGTCCTATTACAAAGTGGAACTGACTGCCGTTTGCACTCGGGTTTCCAGGAACCTCATCGAAACCATAACCCCAGTCGACACCAATAAGACCAATCATCGACATGTAAACCCTCACACCTACACCAGCAGAACGCTTGACATCAAACGGACGGAAATTTTCGATTGAATACCAGCAGTTACCAGCCTCTGCAAAAGCAATGGCATAGAATGTCGCATTTGGATTAAGCGACATAGGGTAACGAAGCTCTACCGTATATTTGTTATAAACATAACCGTTTGATGCTGGTGTAAGCGACTGGTTGGAATAACCTCTCAAACCGATGTTCTCGGCTCCATAAAGGTTATATCCGTAAAGTCCATCTCCACCAAGTTGGAAGTATTCGAATGGCGATTTGCCGACGTTCTTGTTGTACATTCCAAGCAAACCGAACTCTGCCTTAGTAACAAGCACCAAAGCCCTCGAGCTACCGTCCTTCGAACCGAACAATGTGGTAAACCATTTTGCCGAAGCCTTATATTTATGGTATTCTATCCACTTGTAGCGCTCCTGCATTGTCATGTTTGGATCGGTGTAATCCTTGCCGTTCATATATGAAAATGGCGGGGTTAACTCGGCGGATACCGAGAACTCGGAACCCATGGTCGGGTAAATAGGATTTGGTCCCGACGATGAACGGCCAAACACAGCCTTGAACGACAAGTTATTCGATACACCCTTGTCGAATATCATAGAATAGCCTTCGTAGTTGTTTATGTTGTATCGCTTATATGACAATTCGAGGTACAATGTGAAATAATCGTCTGGAACTTGCAGGCGCTGTCCCAAACCTATACCGGCACCAGTGACCTTGAATGTTTTTCTGTCTTCCTTCGCCTCTTCGGTGCTCTTATACTGCCTTACATTTGAATGGTATACAGACACCGAGAATGAATTTGGCTTACGTCCGCCAAACCAAGGATCGACAAACGAGAAACTATAGTTCTGATACCACAAACCACTTGCCGACGCCTGAATCGACAACCTTTGTCCATCGCCCGATGGCAAAGGACGATACGACTTGAAATTGAATATGTTACGCAACGAGAAATTGGTAAATGTAACACCAAGCGTTCCCACGAACATCCCCGAACCATAACCGCCAGAAACTTGAATCTGGTCAGATGGCTTTTCTTCTACCGTATATTCCAGATCAACGGTTCCAGAAACTGGATCGGGATCAAAATCAACATTAAGCTTTTCCGGATTGAAATAACCAAGTTGAGCAAGCTCACGGATTGTACGCTGTACTTCGGAACGATTGTACAGGCTTCCGGGGCTAGTACGGATTTCACGCATAATCACATGGTCGTTGGTACGGGTGTTGCCTACTAGCGTAACACGGTTTACTGTCGCCTGCTTGCCTTCGTATATTCGCATTTCCAGGTCTATTGAATCGTTCTCCACCAGCACCTCTACGGGTTGCGCATTCGAGAACAAGTAGCCGTTATCCTGATACAAAGCCATTACACCCATAGGGTCATAAAGCAATTTCTCGTCAAGTACCTTGCTGTTGTACACATCGCCCTTCTTTATTCCAAGCACATGCGACAATTGTTCCGACGAATACTTAGTATTGCCAAGCCAGCTGATATTGCGGAAATAGAACTTATGTCCTTCATCTATACCAATATAAACATTTATGGTCTTTTCATCGTATGGTGAAATGGAGTCGTAGGTAATTATTGCATCACGGAATCCTTCCTCGTTATACTTCTCGATTATCTTCTTCTTGTCGTCGGCATAATTCTTCGGAATAAATTTCGATGCCTTGAAGATATTATACCATGTCTTCTGCTTTGTTTCCTTCATCTTACGACGAAGTTTCGCATCCTTTATCGAATTGTTACCATCAAAAATAATCTTGTTGATCTTTATCCTATTGTTCTTATGAACATCGAAAACTAATGTCACGCTATTCGCAAGACTGGAATCCACTTCCTCGGTAATATTCACATCCGTATTGAAAAATCCCTTATCAATATAGTAGTCCTTAATGTACTTTTCGGCCGAAAGCTTCATGTTTTCGGTAACCTGTGAACCCTTGGTGAGTTTAATCTGTTCGCGTATGTCATCGGCTTCGCCCTTCTTTACGCCCTTGAACGAGAATTTCGACAATCGCGGACGCTCCTCAAGGTATATGTCGAGAAAAATCTTGTCGCCTATTGTATTTGTAACAGAAATCTTAACATCGGAAAACAAGCCCTGCTCCCACAATTTCTTTATAGCATCGGCAATCTCCTCGCCAGGTACAGATATTTTCTTTCCAATTTCAAGTCCTGTAAGATAAAGAAGTACATTGTGGTCGAGATATTGCACACCGGAAATGGTCACACCGCCTATTTCGTATTCCTTAGGTGATAAATAATTTATCTTGTCGCCACTTGAATATATGTTATTTTGAGCAGTCGCTACAGAAACAACGGCAGCAAAAAGTATTAATATCAAAACAAATCTTCTCATCCCTCTACTTTTTTACTTGTTCACTTGTTTTTCCGAATCTGCGTTCACGATTTTGATAGCTGATCAGTGCCTTGTACAATTCCTCACGGCTAAAGTCGGGCCATAACACATCGGTAAAGTACAACTCGCTGTACGCCAGCTGATACAATAGGAAATTGCTAATTCGCGACTCTCCGCTGGTTCTAATCATCAGTTCCGGATCAGGAGTTCCATCGGTTGACAGATAATGGGAGAACATATTATCGCAAATATCCTCTGGAGAAATCTTTCCTTCGACACAATCCCTTGCAATTTTTCTAGCCGACTCAACAATATCCCATCTGCCACTGTAGCTCAACGCAACTATGAAGTCCAACTTGGTGTTATCCTTTGTCCTTTCTATGACATAGGCGACCTTTTCGCGCAAGTACTTTGGCAATCTATCCATCTCGCCAATCATCTTTACGCGAACGCCGTTCTTCATCATGTTTTCTATTTCGTCGTCGATAGCAGTCGAGAGAAGCCCCATTATTCCGCTAACCTCATCGGCAGGCCTACTCCAGTTTTCTGTCGAGAAAGCATATACAGTAACGTATCTTATGCCCAAATCACCGGCGGCATTGAGGATTTCCTTAACAGTCTTTACACCATTCTTATGACCAAACAGCCTTATCATACCGCGCTTTTTAGCCCAGCGACCATTCCCATCCATTATGAATGCGACATGTTGCGGAAGTTTTGTCCTGTCTATTTGCTCCAGTAGGTTCATTGTCATTTGTCGTGTTTCTTATAATATGCAGGACAACCTAGTCCACCGATTTTAAAAGTATATGATATTCCCACAAGCGCAACCGAGTACCAGTCGTTAGTATATCTGAACCCGAGTTGCTTCCTATTTACATCTTCTGTCAATGCAGTTCCGTATGCAGTCTGATAATCTCTTTTTATATCCTCGTTGGTTATGCCGTCAATCCTATCGGACAATGTCCAGCGGAAAGCCCACTCTACACTCAGCACAAGTCTAGGTAGAATATTCTTCTTGAATCCGAAACCAAACGGCAATGCCATGGTGAAGAAATCCTCATCGTCAGCCGTTTTCCCAATAAACGTTCCAGCTACACCAACCTGCAAATATGGGGTAAAACTATTTCGTGAAACATCGCCATACAGGTAGGGCAAAAAATCAATTTCCAATTGTGCAGATATTTCGTTGAGCGACACATTGAACGACTTATTGCGCACCTGCTGGAACACATTATTGAAATCGGCATCATTTCCAACGAGCATAGAGTTGAAATAACCTAGCCTCAAATCGAATCTGTTACTGAAATGGAACTTTAGCGATGCGCCTACGTTATGTCTAGGATGATAGAATTGCCTTACATAGTTTATGTCGCCCATGTAGTACGAAACACCAGCATTTAAACCGATTTCCAATCCGTACTGTGCCTTGACAGACAATGCCGAGAATAAAAAAACAAAAGACAGTAACGATGTTACCGTCATTTGTTTTAGATGTTTATATGTGCTACTCTTTTGCCTATCCATATTGGATATAACGAAGAATCATCACAAATATTTTTAAAAATATCTTAAAATTTCGATCTACCTCTATGAACCGAGAACAATTTATATGTTGCCTTTACTGTGAGGAACATATATGCATCGTTAAATTTACTATCGCCACGCTGTTCGCCTGCTCCAACACGGTATTTGCTGTCGGGATTGCTGAAGTAGCTTGCAATAGGATCATCGAAGATATCCGGATCAACGTAAGTGCTACTAACGTCATCGATATAATCGGTAAGCGTGTAGCGGAATCCGAAGTCGAAACCAATACCCCATCTCTTTGTAATCATGCAGTTCATTCCTACACCAAACGGTATAGACATCTGTATTCTGCTATACTTCTGACGAGTTGACACAATCCCCTGTCCTTCGGTTCCCAGTGGTTGCAACGAGTACCACTTGCCATAGTTAGGATCCGACTCATCCGGATTACCGTTGGCATCTTTGGGTAGGTATTGTGCTCTAGGATTGAAATAGAAACCGCCTATACCAGCAAAGATATACAAGTTAGGCATAGGTCTCTTACCCTTTGCTCTCTTGATATTATAGCGATGTCCAAGTCTTTCGCGAAGAATCGAGAATTCTACAACTTCACTCAATTCGATAATCGGAGAACGGAAACTTAAGTTTCGTCCATTACGTGCATATTCGGGAGTGAACTCATCGCTTCCATATACTCGTCCGTAATAGATACCTGTACGCAATGCGAACCTATCGCTAAGCTTATAACCATAGCCAGCCATAAACGCCCAGCGGTTTGCCTGAATATCGAAGTCCTTTACGAAATGGGAACCCACACCTTTGCCACCACCAAGGTCGCCCATAAATGCGGCTGTACCAGCTCCGAAAACAAATTCGTGTCTGTACCTTCTCCAGTCTCCTGTCTGTGCAACTACAGAAATCGTCGCGAAAGTCAGAAAAATCATCAAGACTGTAAATCTTCTCATGTTTTATTAATAATTCTAAAAGTATAACATTCAACAAGTTACATGCGGTTAGTTTCTTAAATCAACGCCCCACATGAGTTTTTCTCTAAGGGTGCAAAAATATGTATTTTTAAATAGATTTACAAAATTAATGTAAAAATTTGCACGCCTAACTAAAATCTGCTTCAAATTTTTTATCGAATACGACTTGTAATCCAGTGATGCTAAGACACTTCCCTCGTTAGAATCGACAGAAATTTTTATTTCAGAATCGGCAGAAATTACCAAAGGACGAACAGTAAGATTGTGGTTGGCAATCGGCGTTATAAGCATGACATCCGATTGGGATGTTATGATTGGTCCTCCGCAACTTAGGGAATATGCCGTAGAGCCTGTAGGTGTTGATACGATTAAACCATCACACCAATATGTATTGATGTAGTTGTCGTCGGCCGAAACCTTGATTTTTATCATGCTCAGACGAGATTTCTTAAGTATCGAGAAATCGTTGAGACAGAAGTTAATATCTCCATAGAACGGAGTTTCGGCTGACACATCAAGAAGCATCCTTTTTTCGATAGTATAATCGTGATTCCTGAGTTGTTCGATTGCCTTTGCAATGTTCTGGGAGTTAACATACGACAAAAAACCAAGCCTTCCTGTATTTATGCCTAGCATTGGAATTCCCGATGCACCAACAAAAGTCGCCGATTCGAGGAAAGTGCCGTCTCCACCGACACTAAGCATAAAGTCAAACTTAACATCTTCTGGCAATCGGTCGGAATACAAGCCTTTGACTTCTGGCTTGAACAGAGTCTTCTCAACCATAAAGTTGTAGAACTTCTCGTTGACATACACATCCATTTCGTTTTCTTTCAGCAACTCGAACAACTGTATAAGCATTCCACTGAAACTATTTCCAAAGTTCCGTCCGTGAATAGCTATGTTCATCCTTTCCATCCTACCGAATTAAAATTTCTTATAAATAGGTGTCCTATAGTCAACAAAGACTCCGACAAAATTAAAGTTTCCATTATATGCCGCGTACACTTTCAGCACACGGTCATAGTAAGTTTCGAAGCTAAAACCAGCGCCAGCCGAATATATCGGCTTCTGAGCCAAAGGGTTCTCTGCTTCAAAATCGGATGCAAAATTACTACAATACGCTAAATCGGCAAACAAATCAATATAAATTTGAATATATGGATTTCGAAATTTTGCCGGTATCCATTTAGGCAACATAAAATCACGCCTGTTAAGGATTTTGATACTGAAAGTATTCTGCAAGGCAGAAAAATTTCTACCTAATATATAATAGTACTCGAACCCTCGGATAATGTTATCACTGCAAAGGTCAATGCGCTTGTTTACAGGAACCTCGTCGTACGAACCTATGAACTGTCGGTGCGAAATAGATCCATGGTAGAATATCCGACTACGATAAATGCTTGTATTGTACTCTAAGCCAAGGCTTGCAAATGCAAAAGACGATGATTTAAGCTCAGAAAATACATCCACATCCATTTGGGCATGTATTCCCGATGTAGGACATACCTTGCTGTCGCGATTGTCGTAGTCGAAAGCAAAGGAAGGAACAAGAAAATTCTGCACCGACCTGCCTTCAGGTGCGAGCAATGTGTCACGACTTATAATGTTTTGATACGCAAGCGACAATGAAAAGTCGTAGTTGACACTAGGGCGGAACACATATCCAATTCCCGCATCAAACATTCGGCGGATATATACATTTTCGTTTTCGGCATACACGGGTTTGCATTCGGCAATGCTTGCAATATCCTTCTTCTGCCTGAAATATTCCACCTTAGCCCAAACACCACTGCGTCTGTTGCGACCAATGTTTGGCTTCTGGTACGAAACGGCATAATGTTCCTTGTAGCCAAGCCTCAACTTGAAGTTCAGCATTTCGTTGCGTCCGCGAAAGTTGAGCCAATCGAAAGCCACACCATAGTTTATCTTTCTGTAGTCCTTGTAATGGAAATAAGATGTAAGGTTGCGGTCGGCAATCTCGAGAATCGGATAGACCCAATAGTACCAACGTTCCACCACATTCACATTTACCGTTATTGCATCGGTGCTATCGGCTTGCGAAGACGACACTTCTATGTTGTTGAACAACATAAGGCGATGCAGATTGTCGGCGAAGTTCCGCAGTTCGGATTCCAGATTGTCTTCGGGCAGGCTGTCACCTGCTTTGCATCTAAATTCGCGAAGGATTGTCTGTGGTTTTGTTTTTTCGTTGCCCGAAATCGTAATGTCGGCTATGTGCACATACCTTTCCTGCGCAAGCGCGAAAACCGAACAAACTAAAAAAACTACCGACAGCAAAACCGCTCTCATATCTTCATGTAGTTCATTAGCAGTTCGTACCTTTCGCGATAGAAATCGTCGATCTTGTTGCTTCCCGAGAAAAACGTATTCACCTTGTAGCCATAGCGTTCGAGCGACTTCACCACAGGCGATATTTCCGCCATATTCAATACAAGCGTCACATCTATTCGAGTAGAATCCTCATATTCCGTCACATACGATGAAATCAACTTTGCATTTTCCGACTCTACAATCCTTGCTATCTCCGACATCGAATAGTCGTGTACACCCATCTCGAGGACAAGCACAGCACCTTTCGACTGCACATTTGTAATCTTTGCCACGGCGTCAAGTAAGTTTTGTGAAGTTATTGCGCCAAGATATTTACGGTCGGCATTTACAACTGGGACTATCGGCACAGAAAAATGAGTTGCTACAGCCAGCACATCAAGTATATGCTGAGTTGACAGTACATACGGAGTCCTCATAACGCCAAACTCCGACAACTTTTCCTCTAACAAGTTCTTGTCGTATAGTTCGTCTTCCGAAACCACACCTATATATATATCGTTCTCGACAACCGGCAGATGCGACATCTTGAAAGTGTCCATCAGCGACAGCACGCGCGAACAAGTGTAGTCGGGGGTAACATACGGAATAGAGGTGTCTATGTAGTTTTCAGCGGTCAAAATATATTGTATTAAAAATGAAAGTGCAAAGATAAAGCAAAATGATTTACGAATTACGATTTTAGATTTACGAATTATGTCTTTTAGTCTTCATTGCCATTCCAAAACTTTATTGTAAATTTGTGCATCAATTATAATTAATTCAACGAAAATGAGAAAGGTATTTCTACTTACAGCATTAGCTACCATACTAATAAATATTACATTTGCCCAGCATGTCGACATCAACGAAGGAAAAAACATTGCCCAAAACATAATCGCAGAACGCTTTCAACTGCTTGGACAAAATCCCGACAACTACAAGATTACGAACTCATATACCGAAACATACAATGGTGTAGAAGTTTTCCATATATACAACATTGAACCAACGGGATTTGTAATAGTTTCGGCTGAAAGGTCGGTAGAACCTTTGCTTGCATTTTCGTACGAAAGTACCTGCACCCAAACCGACAGACACCCAAGCGTAGGAGCCGTGCTGAAATCATACTCGGAACAAATTGCATACGCAATAAAGAATGGACAAATTGCATCTTCGCACACAAACGCAGAATGGGAACACTATTCGGCTACAGATTTCAATGCACGTGACGTAAGAACTGTCGCACCACTTCTTATAACAAAGTGGGATCAGGGCAAATATTTCAACAGCGCCTGTCCCGAAGATGCACGCGGCAAAGACGGCCATGTGGTAGTCGGTTGCGTAGCCACAGCTATTGCCCAGATTTTCAATTATTTCAGATACCCAACACAAGGCACTGGCAGTTACGGATACGACCATCCCAACTATGGTCATCTGGAAGTAAATTTCGCAGAACAGCACTACGACTACGACTATATGCCCGTAAAGCCCACCGACTACAACGAAAACCTTGCACGACTTCTGTACAACATCGGCGTATCGGTTGACATGAACTATGGTCCAAACGGCAGCGGCATGACCAACCACAAGGGAGCCTACACAATGCGCAACTACTTTGGATACAGCGATGATGCCCGCTACATCTTCAAGGACAGCCTGCCAACAGTAATCCCCGACAACATCGAAAACGACACCGTAATCCCCGACACCATCTGGAACGGCATACTCGTCAACCACCTCGACCGCAAAATTCCACTTTACTATGCAGGCTGGGGCGACTATGTATACGAGAGCGGACATGCCTTCGTGTTTGATGGATACAACGATTCTACGCATTACCACATCAACTGGGGATGGGGTGGTTCGTATGATGGATTTTTTACCATCAGCAATCTTTCGCCAGGAGGTTCAAACTTCCGACTTGCACACGAAGTAATTATCAATGCCACACCAAAATACGAAACCCCAACTTGCGATGGCCGTAAGGAAATCAACTTCTACGAAGGCACCATAGATGACGGTAGCGGTCCGCTTAGAGACTACGCCCCAGAAAGCGACTGTTCGTGGCTAATAACACAGCATGATTCGGTAAACGGCTATACACTTACAATTTCCAAGTTCGACATTGATGCAACCGACAACATAATCGTTTACGCAGGCGACAGCGAAGATGCCCCTGTTGCATTAAGCCTATTCGGAGACGACACACCAGAAGCCAGCTATACGATAAATTCAACATCAATGCTAATTAAGTTTGTTTCCGATGAAACAGCATCAGGCGATGGTTGGCTGATTTCGTACGAGCCTATAAAGCCTACATATTGCGAATTCTCCACTCCACTTTCCGAACTGCGCGACACAATAACAGATGGTAGCGACCGATGGAATTATCAAAACAATAGTGATTGCAGATGGAGGCTAACTCCAGAAAGCACATCAAACTTTAGATTTGAATTTTTGGAACTCGACACCGAATACGAAAAGGATTTCGTAAAGATTTTGCGCAACGGAAGAAAATATGCAGAATTTTCCGGCGATACACTTCCAGAACCAATAAGCTTCGATGGTGAAACCGCCACAATTGTATTTACTAGCAACGGATCAAGGACTGCCGGTGGATTCAAGATTGTATATTCTATAGGCGAAGCAAGTGTCGAAAGCATTGACAACAACAATGTATCGGTTTATCCAAATCCGGCAAACGCAGAAATAAACATTGATGGTGAGAATATTGCAAGCATACAAATCTGCAATCTATTAGGTGGTGTTGTTTATGAAACGCAACAATGCAATGGCAATAATGTAATTCACACGGATGGGTTGGGCGTAGGCAGCTATTTTGTAAGGATTACAATGGTTGACGGAAAGGTGGTGACGAAGAAGATAATCGTTCTGTAGAATCGCGCCATGGCACGGTTCTACAAGAACCATTGAACGTTAAACCTGAAACATTAAACCCAGAAACGGGCTTTTGCCCATTGAAACGCCGCAAGGCATTGAAACTTAGAAACACAAAAGGCAATCGTTGATTGCCTTTTGTGGAGAATATCGGACTCGAACCGACCACCTTCAGATTGCGAACCTGACGCTCTACCAGATGAGCTAATTCCACTATCGCGAACGCAAAAATAAAACTTATTTGCGAAGTACGATTTACGATTTTGGATTTTTAAGATCAGAAAGATGTCCAACCTTGAGCCTTCAGGTCAAGTTCTGCTCCATTGCGAGGCACAAACTTTTTGCCTTCTGAGGCATCACATATATAACCGATAAGCGATACATCGCTGATCTCTTCAACCAATTCCTTCTTATCCATCGGCACGGTGAACAATAGTTCGTAGTCCTCGCCACCATTCATGGCTGCAAGGCTCGGATCCATGTGGAACCTATTAGACACGGCTTCGGTCTGCTCATGTATAGGAATACGCTCCTCATAAACCCTGCATCCTACGCCAGACTGCTTGCATATATGCATCAATTCCGACGACAATCCATCGGATATGTCCATCATCGAGTTCGGTACAATGCCTCGCTTTGCAAGTTCGCGCACAATGTCACGGCGAGGTTCGGGCTTCAACTGCCTTTCGATTACATATTCGTAGCCCTCGAGTTCGGGTTGCATTTCCTTGTCTTCCATATAAATCTTTGCCTCGCGCTCAAGGACTTTCAGCCCGATGTACGCTCCGCCAAGGTCACCGCTAACGCATACTAGGTCGTTCTTCTTTGCACCGCTACGATAAACAATGTTCTCCTTCTTTGCCTGACCTATTGCAGTTATGTTGATGAACAAGCCCGACATCGAACTTGTTGTGTCACCGCCAATGAGCTCCACATCGAAACGGTCGCAGGCAAGTTTAATGCCCTCGTAAAGCTGTTCCATAGCCGTTACCGAAAATTTACGGCTGACGGCTACCGAAACTGTTATATATTTAGGTGTACCATTCATGGCATAAATGTCGCTCAGGTTTACAGCAACTGCCTTGTATCCCAAATGCTTCAACGGAGTATAAACAAGGTTGAAATGCACACCCTCGACTAGCAAGTCGGTGGTTACGAGATTGCTAATGTCGCCACACTCAAAAACGGCACAATCATCGCCAATGCCTTTTACAAGGTTCTTGTCGATTACTGTAAAATCCTTTGTCAGATGGTCGATAAGCCCAAATTCACCAAGTTCCGAAATTTCAACGGGCTTCTTGTTTTCTTTCTTGTCCATTTTTTCGCTTTAAAAACATCGCAAAGATAATCTATTTTTGAAAAACAGGCAGAATAATCCAAACATCGGGAACAAATATGCATCAATGAAAAAATCCGAAAAATAAACCGATTAATTTTGTTGCCATTTAAAATAAATGCTTAACTTCGTGCTTTAAATTTTTACACAAAAAACAAAACAATAAAAAAATTATTATGGCAGTAAACAGATTCATAACCCTCGACGAGGTTATAATTCAGAGACAATCGGCCTTCCCATACGCAAAAGGCGAATTATCAAGACTTTTAAGTAACATCGGTCTTGCCGCAAAAATAGTCAACAACAGCATCAACCGCGCTGGACTCGAAACCAACATACTCGGTGCTACCGACAACATCAACGTGCAGGGCGAAACCCAGCAAAAACTGGATGTGTTTGCAGAAGAAATGTTCACAAAGGCTCTCCAGGCTTCCGGAATCATCGCCGGCATAGCTTCAGAGGAAGAGGACGACATTATCATCTTCGACGACGACCTTTCAATCAACGGCAACTATGTCATCTGCATCGACCCGCTCGATGGTAGTTCAAACATCGATGTTAATGTTTCGGTTGGTACAATCTTCTCAATTTACCACCGCATTTCACCGCAAGGCACTAAGGTCGTAAAAGAAGACTTCCTACAGCCAGGCAACAAGCAGGTGGCAGCAGGATATGTAATCTACGGTTCATCCACAATGCTTGTTTACACCACAGGTCTCGGAACTACAGGTTTCACCTACGAACCATCAATCGGTGAGTTCTGCATGTCGAACGAACTGATGGTAACACCAGAAAGCGGTAAGATTTACTCGATAAACGAGGGTAACTACCTGAAATTCCCGGAAGGCATAAAGAGATACATAAAGTATGTTCAGGAAATCGACAAGCCGACCAACCGTCCGTACACTTCGCGTTACATTGGCTCGCTCGTTGCCGACTTCCACAGAAACCTGCTGAAGGGTGGCGTTTACATTTATCCGCGTACAGCATCATCGCCAAACGGAAAAATCCGCCTACTCTACGAATGCAACCCAATTGCTTTCTTGGCAGAACAGGCTGGTGGCAAGGCTACCGATGGCTACGGACACCGCATTCTCGACATCGTTCCGAAGGAAATCCACCAGAGAACCCCATTCGTTGTAGGCTCAAAGGAAATGGTTGAGAAAGTAGAAGAATTTATGGCTGAATACGGCGACTAAATTATGAATTTAATTCAAAAAATATTGGCAACTGTGGCATTTGTCTCAGTTGCCTTTTTTGTATCCGCTCAAGTTGAAGATCCCACCGTGCTAGTTGATGAACTCGACCAGACAATAAGCGAAACATCGGGACTTGCATTCATCAACGGACGGCTCTGGACTCACAACGATTCGGATGGAGAACCTAAAATCTATTGCATCGACACAACTTCTGGCCAAGTGATTGGCACAAAGGTTATTGCTGGCGTTACAAACGAGGATTGGGAAGATCTGGCTAAAGACAAAACTCATCTATATATCGGAAACTTTGGTTCAGTAAGCTCCAATCTGCAAATTCTGCGCATAAAGATTGAAGACCTTGAAAATCCAGCACTCGACACTTTGGTTCCCCGAATTATAAAATTCACATACGGCAATAGCGACTATCCAGAAGCCGACTTTTCGGCAACCAACACTCGCTTCGACTGCGAAGCCATGATTGCAAAGGACGACACTATTTTCCTGTTTTCCAAAAACTGGATTGACCATAAGACATATCTATATGCAATCCCCAACAAGGCAAATGATTTTCATACGATAACGCCAATCGACACGCTACAGCTAGATTATCTTGTCTGCGGTGCCGACTACGACTATACATCAAACACCGTTGCACTAGTTGGCTACACCTACGATGTTTCGGGCAGCATTCCCGATTCGAAACCTTACATCACCTTGCTGAGAAATTTTGAAGGAAACAAGTTTTTCTCTGGCACTGTCGAAAGCAAAGACTTTTCGGCAATGTCAACCAAGTACAGCCAGACAGAAGGAATTGCTTTCCGCGACTATGGCAGGCTTTGGGTGACAAACGAAAAATACACAAGGAGACTCATTACCATAAAGTCGAAACTTCGCGAATTCAGAATAACCGAACCGCAACAAGTGAACGACCCCGAGACAGAACCAACATTTCCTGAGGAACCAGACCCGACAAAAATAAATGGCAACTATTCTAACGACAAAACATTTTTCCCAAATCCTGTCCACGATTTACTAAACATTTGCTTAACCGAACCATACAAAATAGATATTATTGATTTAAAAGGAGTTACAGTTTACAAATCGCACAAGGAAAGCATTGGACACACAATGGTAAATGTCTCATTTCTTCCACAAGGAAGTTACATTGCAAGGCTTATAACGAAAGACTCTACCAGCGAATTCAAGTTCATAAAACTTTAACTATTTATAAATTTTTACCTAATAAACTAATCGGTACTTTTGCAAGCAAAGAATATAAAATTAAAACAGAAATAACTATGAAGAGAATCAGTACATTATTAGTAGCCCTCTTTGCAGGCGCTCTATGGCTGAACGCAACACCCGAACCCGACGAGGGCATGTGGTTGCCTAACAAGATTGCACAGTTGAACTACGGACAGATGCAGAAGCTTGGCTGCAAACTTACAGCAGAAGAAATCTACAGCATCAACCATTCGAGCCTTAAGGATGCAATATTCCAGTTGCAGTCCGCAGAAGGCAGCGGTTTCTGCACAGGCGAAATCGTCAGCAAGGAAGGTTTGCTTTTCACCAACCACCACTGCGGTTACGAATCAATAACCAAGCTCAGCACCACCGAGCACAACTACCTCGACAATGGCTACTGGGCAAAGAGCAAAGAAGAAGAACTTTCGTGTCCATGGCTTAGAGTTAGCCGTGTAGTCCGCATCGACGATGTTACCGAACGCGTACTAAAAGGCATAACCAACGAAACTCCCGAAAACGAAAGAGCAAAGAAGGTTAGCGAAGCTATGAAGGAAATCATCGCTGAAGCTAAAAAAGACAACGACTATGAAGCATCTGTTGAGGAAATGTACAAGGGTGGCGAATACTACCTTTTCGTTTACGAAATCTTTGGCGATGTAAGATTTGTTGGTGCTCCTCCTTCATCAATCGGTAAGTTCGGTGGCGATACCGACAACTGGATGTGGCCACGTCATACTGGCGACTTCTCGGTATTCCGCGTTTATATGTCACCCGATGGCAAACCATCCAAGGAATACAACAAGGACAATGTTCCTTACAAGCCTCTTCACCACCTACCTATTTCAATAAAGGGCGTAAAGGAAGGTGACTTCACAATGATTATGGGTTACCCGGGCAGCACCGAACGTTTCCTCTGCTCATACGGCATGAAGTACAAACGCGACTGGTACAACCCAAGCGCAGTTAATGCTCTCGGCGTTAAGCTCGGTGCAATGAAGGAAGATATGGATGTTGACGACAATGTCCGCCTTGCAATGGCCGACACTTACGCTTCACTCGCTAACGGTTACAAACTCTGGGGCGGTGAAATTGCTACCCTCAAATCAACCAACGCAATACAACTCAAGGAAGAGGAAGAAGCCGCATTCCAGAAATGGGCTAACGCAAACGATAGCCGCAAGAAACTCTACGGGAACGTTCTCGATGAACTTAAGAGCACTTACGAATCATACGGACAGGCTACCGAAGATATGCTTCTTGTCTCATTGCTTCTCAGCCAAGGTAGCGACATGACAATGAACGCATTGCAGATGTTCATGCTATCGAGACTTCTCGAAGACGAAAAAGGTAATGCCGATCAAATTAAGGATTTCTGCAAGGAATTCAAGGAAGGCGTTGACGACATGTTCAAGAACTACTATGTAAACACCGACAGAAAGTCATTCGAAAGAATGTTGAACCACTATGTGAAGACTATTCCTGCCGAAAGGAGAGTTTCTGCTTTCAGCGATTATCTGTTCAAGAACTTCAAGGGCAAAACCGAAGCTGAATCGATTTCAAAATTCATAAATGCAGTTTACACCAAGTCTATTTTCACCGACAAGAACCGCCTCAATGCTTTCCTCGACAAGCCTAGCAAGAAGACTCTCGATGCAGACCCACTATTTGCTTTCGCAAAGAGCGTTTACAGCGGAATTATGCCTTTGCAGGGCGCTTTTGTTGGTCCTATGAACAAGATTGCAACTCTCGAAAGAGTTTACACACAAGGACTTCGTGAATTTGAAAAGGACAGAGTATTCTATCCTGATGCAAACTCAACACTCCGTCTCACCTATGGTACCGTACAGAGCTATGCTCCACGCGATGGCGTTAAGTACAAATATTTGACCTACATCGATGGTATCATTGAAAAGGAAAATCCAAATGACCCGGAATTTGTTGTTCCGAAGGAATTGAAGGAACTCTACAAGAAGAAACAATATGGTCGCTATGCTGACGAAACTGGAAATCTTCCTGTTTGCTTCCTCAGCGACAACGACATCACTGGTGGTAACTCGGGTTCACCTATCATCAATGGCAAGGGCGAACTCATTGGTCTTGCTTTCGATGGCAACTGGGAATGGCTCTGCTCTAACCTCATCTTCAGCCCCGAAATGCAAAGGACAATCAATGTTGATGCTCGCTATGTACTTTGGGTAATTGATGAACTCTACGGAGCAAAGAACCTTATCAACGAATTGGACATTAGGAAATAATCCTAAAGAATATTCACACAAAAAATCCCTCGTATCACATGATGCGAGGGATTTTTTGCATCTAGATTTCAAAACATCCGTTTTTGAATATTCAAATCTTCAAATATTTGAATTTTTGAATATTCATCCCCTTTTCGTAAACATCATCTTGGTGCAGAACACCTGCTGGTCGCCAACCTTGCCTTCGATTATCGAACTGCGGACAATAGGTTTCCCTGATGCATTTACCAATCCGTCGGTTTCGGTATCCAGCATATAAATATCAAGCATTTCACCTGCATAGGTCTCGTGATTGAAGGTTATCATAACATCTGCAACCGACATTTCACGCATTTCGTCACATGTAAAACATTCGGTAGCATAATGAATGTAGCGGGCATTGTTGGTGTGGGCATTTAGGTCGATGTCGGAATAGCCTAACTTAACGCTCTGAACCAAACGAGGTTCCGCTGTACGAGGCATCATAACTTTCTGTGCCGGCTTTTCGAGAGCATCCTCATGGCAAGCCGATTCATCGGGAATCATGTCAATAAAATCGGCAATACGCACCATCGACCGCTTAATGGTATCGAGCACCACCCACGAACTTGTGCCAAGTATCTTTTGCGCGCCATCGGCACCGCAAACCGAGAAATCCCTGATAAAGAACGGACCAACAATGCCTTTGTGCCATGTCGAAATCACAAGTTCGTCCTTCCAGCGCGGCACATCGACAAACCTGAAATGCATACGCGAAAGCACCCAAGCCATGTTTTTCTTAATCATATCATCGTAGCCGAATCCAAATGGTTCGGCAGCACGAGTAGCCATTTCCTGCGCAATGTTCATGAATGCGACAGGCCTTATCCTCAAAGTGGAATCCACATCATAACATGGGACAACATCCCTTACTATGTACTTTCCGCCAATTAATTCGTAATCCTTTACCATATCCAAAAAACTGAACGGCAAAAGTAAACAAATATTCTTGACTGTCGCATATTTTCATTACTTTTGCCCTTGTATGGACTACGAAAAATATATGAGAATTGCCCTTCAGGAAGCAAGGGAAGCCGAACTTGATGGCGAAGTGCCTATCGGTGCTGTCGTTGTATGCGGCGACAGGGTTATAGCAAAGGCACATAACCGCACCGAGCATCTGCATGATGTTACCGCACATGCCGAAATTATGGCAATCACATCCGCCGAGGACTACATGAACGCAAAATACCTCACCGACTGCACCTTGTTTGTGACTGTTGAACCATGCGTTATGTGCGCAGGAGCAATCGCTTGGGCGCAGTTAGCCGAAGTCGTATATGGTGCAAGTGATGAAAAGCGCGGTTTTTCAAGGTATTCAAGCCAAATCCTACACCCAAAGACAAAGTTGACCAAAGGAATCCTCGCCGAGGACTGCGAAAAGATTATGAAGGATTTTTTTGCGAAGAAGAGAAAATAAGGCAAACCGTCGGACAGGCTAACAGGCTCGCAGCCTAAAGGTCTGACAGACCGTCAGACAGGTCTTCTGCTAGACAGTTAGCCTTCAAGACATCAGTCGTACTCGTACAGGATGTCGGCATCATCGTCGAGGTGACCAATTACACGGAACTCGGTACGGCGGTTCTTCTGACGTCCCTCGGGATTGTCGGAACCATCGGGATTGGAGTTCGGTGCTATCGGTTTCGATTCGCCATAGCCCTTGGCGACAAGCCTATCCTTGCTTATGCCCTTTTGTATAAGGTAGTTTACAACCGACTGTGCCCTATTCTGCGATAGTGTCATATTGCTCTGATCGGTACCAACGCTGTCGGTGTGCGAACTTATTTCGACAATGATTCTAGGATATGCGTTTAATATCTTCAAAATTGTGGTGTCAATTACAGTTTTCGATTCCTCGCGAAGATTGTACTTTGCAAAATCGTAGTAAATGTTTTCAACGACAAACGACCTGGTTGACAATGCGTTAATGATAATTGGGTCGAGATGAAGCGTATCGGAATGTATTATGCCGTTGGTGGTGAAAGTAAGCTTCTTCTCCTTGTTATTAAAGTCCTTAACGCTAATAAAATAGTCAACATCACGTTCGAGGCTGAAGAAATACATGCCGTTTGCAGTTTCCGTGGATTTCAAGAAATGAGTTTTGCCTTCCTTGTCGGTCATATACAAGTCGACACGATAATTGTACAGCACCTCTACATTATCCGACTTCTGGATTTCATCGAGACTGAGAGTCCTGGTCTTTTCGTACTCCTTCTCAATCCTACGGTAATATGCCGAATCGGTAACGCCCAGCACCTTTCCATCGACTGCGATTACAATATGGTCGCGATAAATGAATTCGTAAATGTCATCGCAGCAGTTGTCGTTACGCAACGAGTATCCACCATCACGGTTTGACGATAGGAAACCTTTTCTACGGCTCTCATCGATGGTATAGTACAGGTCGTCATAACTTGAATTTATTGGTTTGCCGACATTCTTTATATCGCTGAACCCCTTACCTTCGCCAACTGTCTTGTATATGTCGAATCCGCCATAACCAATCATACCGTCCGAACTATAATATAGCGTTCTGGTTGTTACATCATAGTATGGGGTTATCTCGTCGCCGATAGTATTCACCTGCTTTCCGCAGTTTTTGGCTTCCTTCCAGCTATTATCCTTTGGGTTGTACAGCGAAAACCACAAGTCAAGTCCTCCACGTCCGCCTGGACGGTCGGTTACAAAATACAACACATCGGCATTCTGGCGCGAAACGCCAAGCGACGGCATTGTGGTGGTATATCCGCTTGCGTTTATCACATCGGGAAGCCTTTCGGGAGTCTGCCATACATCATCCACAAGCTTCGACATGTAAATTTCGCACAATCTTTTTCCCTTGTCGTCTTTCTGGCACTTGGAGAAGAAGAACCTTCGCTTGTCGGCCGACAAAGCGCCATTGCAAACATCGGCATCATCGGTATTGAATACGGTGTCGAATTCGCCAAGGAAACTCCATTCCATTTCGTTGTCTTCGCGCGCAATGTAGAACTTACGCACCGGCAAAGTATCGCCGTATGTATTGTAATAGTTTATTTCGTTTTCGCGAAGCGAACCGAATACAAGAGTATTCTCGCCAAATGGAAGCGGCGAAGTATTAATGTGCTTGCTGTTAACTGCTGAATCGAGGTGAACTATTGCAATATTTTTGTTTACACTGTCGTTTGCAATCCTGTCCATTTCCTCAGCAAGCGTTTTAGCATACTTCACATTTTCGCGCAGATTCTTGTCGGACTTGCCCCTAGCTGCAAAAAGTTCGTATTCGGCCTTGGCCTCATCGTACTTGCCCATTATTTGGAGGCATTTTGCCGAATAGAAAAGCTCGGATAGGTTTGCTTTAGCATCGTTTTCATATACAGCCCTAAAATATTTCTGTGCTAACGGATAATTCTTTTCCTGCCAATAAAGGTTCGCCAATGTCCTCTGCACATTTACATCGCCCGGATATTTGTCATCTACCTTCTGATAGCAGTCGGTTGCTGTGAATATGTCGCCCTCGTAGAGAGCATTCTTTGCCATTTTTATAAGTTTGCCTTTCGACTGCGACTTTTCGCCGTTAGGATTTTGTGCATAAACGCTTACAGCCGTTGCAGAAAAAACGACAAGTGCCAAAAGCACCGCCATCCGCCTGAATATGCCGAATGCGTTTGTATATATTGGACTGTATTTTTTCATGTTAGAATCTATCGCAAGGTAGTGTTATATAGTTCTTCTTTTCAATTTTCAGCTTGTATATCAGCGAAATCTCGAATGCTCCACGAGAATTTGTTGCCTGCATGAGTTTCGAAAGGTTGATGTCGTAGCTTGCGCCCACGGTAATTCCGTAGAATGTAAGTCCTGCCGTAAGCATTGCTGCATCGAAATTGGAGAATGATGTACGACCGCTAGCACCAAAAAATATGGATGTTATCACCTTTGTCGGTATAGAGCGTTCTGCCAATGCTCCGAAAAGCATTTCCTCTGTCTTCTTGTTGAATGTTGTAAGAATATGAGGGATTAACGACCATGATTTCCCCAAGAAGACTTTCACCTCTCCGTTGAACAGCATACGCGGAGTAAGCTTGCTGTTGGTATTGCAATAGGTTTCCTGTGGAGAATTCAGGTGCAGTACCGAAAGACCTATTGTTGGTTCTGCCTTAAGGAATTTACCATGATAAGCGACACCAGCATTCATATCAACATATCCGAGAGATGTTTCCATGTCGGTAACATTGTTTGGCAAGGTCACATCGAAAAGACCAGTTTCGGGATTATACTGGCTTGGCAATGTTATTCCGTCGAGGGTAAAATATTTATTGACATATCCGCCCTGCACTCCGATTGAAATTGTGTTCTTCTGGTTAACCCTCAGCAGGTACGACAGCGAAAGCATGAACTTGTTTGCCGTAAGCTTTGTTCCGCCCGACTTGTCGTGCAAGAACATGAAACCAACTCCCAAGCCCGACTTTCCCCTGAAGCGGAAAGGAGCATCAACCGATACGGAAATTGTCTGATATGGTACGCCTACTGCACTCCATTGGGTACGGTAGTTGTTTGATAGTCTTAGATTTTCGTCAAAAAGTCCTGTAGCTGCTGGATTAAATACCAAAGGTGTAGCGTAATACTGCGTAAAATGTATGTCCTGACCGAAAGATGCTATCCGGAAGACAATAATTAAAAACATTAGACATAAAGTGTATCTCATACTCATACGCCACAATAATTTTTTGCAATATTAACACTTTTTTAGAATATGCAAATTAATTTTTGAAAAATTTGCCAATAAAAAATTTATCGTCTGCAAAAACTTTGACAAAATATACACCAGATGACAGTTCGGAAACATCAAACTCAAGTGAATCTACAGAAGAAAATTTCTTCATCACAACACCGGTATTATCCAAAATGGAAACATCGTACACACATGTATTTTCGTCTGGAATTTCAATGCGCAGAATGTCATTAACTGGGTTGGGAGAGACACTTATGTTTTCTATTGTAAATGTTTTGTTTTCTGTCAACGCCTCAACATCTTCCATAGTGCAGTAGTTTCTAGGATAATAAGCACTATAGTTATAACCAGGATGATACTGACTTGAGTTATGAAAAATCATAGAACCATTGAACCACACGCATAGCACCTCTTGCCAGCCTCCACCCCATCCTGGTAATGGGTATATATTGTATTCGCTAATAAATCCGCGTTCACTGCCAAATCCCGAAAACCATACAGAAGAACAATAATTGTCAGAACAACCACCTACCCATTCAACATTTCCATTTACATGCTCGACATATGCAGGTGCTATTGTCCACATTTTATACTGATTGCCCTCGTTTTCAATAGTATCCAAATCGCATACAACGATTTTATAAACAGAATATACATTTTCTAAAAAGCCATCAAGAGTTATTGTATCACCAATTTGCGCCTTATAATCAAAAATCAGTGCCGGATTTTCATTAGGATACTCAAAATATAACAAACTGTCTTCTGTAATACGAACATTGAAAAGGACAGGACATTCGTCTATATTATCAAGAGAATACCCCTCATAACTTCTGCCACCTTTCATTTGATACACATTGCTTTCTGTTGAAGCTTCACACAACTTGAAATAATGCACAATCCAAGGATAATCTGGAGACTGAGAATAGTTTCCTACACTCCATACCGTATTTGGTCGTGCAAACAAGGATATGTCGGGAGTTTGTGAATAGGCGCTTGCTGCAAGCGAAAACAGCAGTAATGCAAACAAATATCTCATAGCATAACTTTTTGTAAATTCAACATACTTTTTAAAATATCAAACAATTCTCACCAATTAAGTTTCCGCAAATTTAGGCATTAAGAGCAAATAATCAAACAGAATCTTAAACTTTTTTAAATTTTCTTTAAGACATATCAAAAAAAATCTTACCTTTGCAAGATAATATGTTGTATTTTGCCGTTAAACTTATGAATACAAAAAAGTTAACCGTACTAGTTGTGGCATTGATCTCGATGCAATTTGTATCGCTAGCACAACTTTCAGTTTCGATAACAGGGAATTTCAGCGGATGTCCACCTTTGATACAGCAGTTCGGATGCAATATTTCGGGAGCAAGTGGCGATGTAACTTATTCATGGTCATCGGGTAACGGCGATGTGTCGCAACTGCCTACACCAACGTTCTCGTACATCAATCCTGGACGATACACGCTTTCGGTTACCGTTACAAGCGGCGGACAAACTGCAAGCGACAGCCATGAAGTTGTTGTTTTCCATGTACCTACCGCACAATTCTCCGACACACCAATTAGAGGCTGCATACCATACGACTTTGTCGCCGCTAACCAATCGACACAAGGCGACGCCGAAATAACAAATTATTTATGGTACTTTGGCGACGGACAGTCATCAAACCAAGCATCACCCACACATACCTACCAAAGCTCAGGCGTATATACCGTTTCGCTCGAAG
>JBGUHW010000209.1:0-8517 GCA_045112395.1 Bacteroidales bacterium | reverse complement strand
ACTCGAAAAGACTCCTCCTGAGCTTTATGCTGATATCTATACAAAGGGTATTTTCCTTACAGGTGGTGGCGCTTTGCTTAGAGGACTTGACAAGCGTTTGTCCGACAAGACTAATATTCCTGTGCATGTTTCCGAAGATCCTCTGCATGCAGTTGCTCGTGGTACAGGCATAGCTCTGAAGAATGTGGATAAGTTCCAGTTCCTGTTGAGATAGTTTCTTGCGATGAGAAATCTGCTCGACTTTGTCGTTAAATATGCTTATGTAATTATATTCTTGGTGCTTGAGGCCTTGTGCCTCACGCTACTTTTTAGTACTAATCCATATCAGCGGTATGGTTTTGCAACATCGGCAAACGTGGTTACAGGAGCAATAGCCGAGAAGTGGTCTGGCGTGGTGCAGTACATTGGATTGGCGGACGAGAACGAAGCATTGAAAAAGGAAAATGCCGACTTGCGCAACCGACTCGAAGCATACAGACGTAGCAGTATTCCTGTGCTTGGAAAAAAAGGCTTCGACTATATTTCCGCATCGGTCATATCGGCAACGACAAACAGGGAGAAAAATGCAATAACAGTCAATGCTGGAAAAAATGCCGGCGTCGAGAATGAAATGGGTGTCATAGGTCGTGATGGTGTGGTCGGTATCGTTTCTTCTGTGTCGGACAAGTATTCGGTAATCATGCCAATCATTCATCCCGATGCTCGAATAAGCGTGAAGCTTGCCGAAAATGGATATTTTGGTTCGCTTTCGTGGGATGGCCGCGATGTAAGGGTGGCAACTTTTTCAGAAGTGCCAGGTTATGTTGATGTGCGTATTGGCGATGAAATTGTTACAAGTGGTTTTTCTGCAATTTTCCCCGAAGGTATTCCTGTCGGATATGTGAAGAGTTTCGAGAAAGACTTATCTACCGACTTTTATACCATAGACGTTGAGTTGTATACCGATTTTCATAACATAAAGTATGTATATGCCGTTAGAAATAACAACAAGGAGGAGTTGAAGGCATCTGATAGCAAGGAGCAGAAGAAGAAATGATAGAAAAGTTAAAATACATATTGTACTTTTTCGTATTGCTGTTTGTGCAGACTCTGATACTTGACCAGGTAAGCGTCAGTGTTTATGTAAACGCCTTTGTGTATATACTTTTCATAATGATGCTTCCCATCGAAACAAACAAGTATTTGGTGCTTTTGCTCGGATTGTTGATGGGGTTGTGTGTAGACTTGTTTGATTCTACGCTGGGCCTTCATGCATCTGCCGGACTGCTTGTGGCCTTTGTAAGGTCATTTGCACTTGACATATATTCTCCTCACGACGGATACGAAGCTAACAAGCAGTTGAGTGTTCGCAATTACGGGCATTACTGGTTCTTCAAGTATGCAATCACATTAATCCTGGTACATCATCTGTGGGTATTCTTGTTTGAAAACCTGAACTTTGCTAACATTTTGTTTACGCTTGCCAAGGTTGCTGTCAGCTCGCTTGCATCGTATGTAGTAATTTTGCTGTTCCATCTTCTGCTAATGTCGAGGAAATGAGTGAGTTTTCGATTCGCAGATATCCGATTGTCATAATATTCGTGATTGTTTTAATTGCGATCTGGGTAAAGGCGTTGTTGCTTATGTTCGACGATTCCTTGAAACAGTCTGCCGAAAACAATTCCCGTAGGCGTATTGTGCAGTATCCTTCGAGAGGTATAATTTACGACCGCGATGGGAATATTCTTGTATGCAACGAAGCTGCATACGACCTAATGCTCACACCGCATCAGATGCAGGAGTTTGATACAGTTATGCTATGTTCCGACTTGGGGATAACAAAGGAAGATGTCGAGATGCGTATATTGAAGGCAAAGAAATATTCGATGTACAGGCCCTCTGTTTTCATGAAGCAGATTGATTCGAAGGTGTATGCGCAAATGCAGGAACATCTTTATCGCTATCCGGGATTTTATGTGCAGAACAGAACACTTAGGAAGTACAACGGAGGAATTGCTGCTCATGTCTTGGGCGATATTGGCGAAGTCTCGGAAGCGCAGATAGAAGCCGATCCGTACTACCAGAGTGGTGACTATGTTGGAAAAAGCGGTGTGGAACGTGGTTACGAGAAAATTCTTCGTGGTGAAAAGGGCGTTTCGTTCTATCTGGTAAATGTTAAGGGCGTTGTGCAGGGCAACTACGAGGATGGAAAATATGATACTGTTGCAATTCAGGGTAATGACATAACATTGACCATCTCTAGCGAATTGCAGGAGTATGGTGAACGGCTGATGGCCAATAAGGTAGGTGCAGTGGTAGCTATCGAACCTTCGTCTGGCGAAGTGCTGGCAATGGTTTCGATGCCGACTTACGATCCGCAGTTGATGGTTGGTCGTGTGCGTGGCAAGAATTATGACAGTTTGCTTCGTGCTCCATATAAGCCTCTTATAAACAGAGCTGTGTCGTCTACATATCCTCCTGGTTCTACATTCAAGGTTGCACAGGCGCTTGTGGCTTTGCAGGAGGGTGTGATAACGCCTAACCAATCGTTCCCGTGCGACAAGTCGAAGGTAGGTTGCCATAATCATCCTACACCTACATCTGTATCTATGGGAATACAAATGTCATGCAATCCGTATTTCTATTTTGTGTTTAGACGGTTGGTACAGCGAGGTTTGGATCGTAACCTGTACAAGGATGCTGCAATTGGCTTGGGCTTGTGGAAGGAGAAAATAGAGACACTTGGTTTCAATCATGCATTCAATGTCGGTGTACCTGGTGTAAATAAGGGGCAGATTCCTGGTCCAGATTATTATAATCGGCTTTATGGAGAGAACCGTTGGGCATTCAGTACGATATATTCAGTAAGTATCGGTCAGGGTGAAGTGCTTGTGTCGCCATTGCAAATGGCAAACTATGCATCGATACTTGCCAATCGTGGTTATTATATAACTCCGCATTTGCTGAAGCAGATAAATGGTGAAGACTATGAAGGAGAAATGGCTCAGAAAGTCGTGACTCCTTTCGACAGAAAATATTTCGACATCTGTGTGGAAGGCATGGACTGGGTTGTAAATAAGCCTGGCGGTACAGGACACAATGCTTATATTCCAGG
Organism: Bacteroidales bacterium; assembly: GCA_045112395.1. Classification (GTDB taxonomy): domain Bacteria; phylum Bacteroidota; class Bacteroidia; order Bacteroidales; family ML635J-15; genus Bact-19. The sequence continues at coordinate 5,423 of JBGUHW010000209.1, read as the reverse complement.
AATTACGGTGTGCGGAAAGACCGGTACGGCGCAGAATCCTCATGGCAAGGATAATTCAGTGTTCATGGCTTTTGCACCAAAGGAAGATCCTAAGATAGCAATCGCCGTATATGTTGAGAATGCTGGATTTGGTGGAACTTGGGCAGCTCCAATAGCAAGGCTCATGATGGAAAAGTACATCAAGGGTGAAATATCAGACCCGAATTTGGAACAGAGAATTTTAACGACTTCAATTTTGCCAAATGCAACAAGGTAGGAGAAACAACATATTGCTGAACATCGACTGGGTAATAGTAATCCTGTATCTGGCACTTGTGTTCATGGGGTGGATTAACATATATTCGGCAGTTTATGACGATACCCACCAGAGCATACTAGATGTCAGTTGCCAATATGGTAAGCAGTTGATTTGGATAGGGGCAGCTGTTGTCGTGATTATTGTTGTACTTCTAATCGATAGTAAGTTTTATTCGACATTTGCCTATGTAATGTATGCTATTGGTTGTCTGCTTTTGCTGTCTGTACTATTGTTTGGAAGGGAGGTTAACGGAGCAAAGTCGTGGTTCGAAATTGGAACATTCCGAATGCAACCTGTTGAGTTCGCCAAGATTGCCGTATGCCTTGCAATGGCAAGGCTTATGAGTTCGGAGAACTTTAGTTTTAAGGTTGTACGAAACTATTTATATGTTGGCATCATTCTCGGTATACCGATGATTATGATTCTGCTCCAGAACGATACAGGTTCTGCACTTGTGTTCTGTACGTTTATTTTCGTAATGTTCCGCGAAGGAATGAACCGTGTGCTATTTATTTCGGCTTTTGCTTTGATTTTCCTTTTCATTTTTGCGTTGTTGGTAGAGACATCACTGCTTATGCTGATAGTTGGACTTATATGTGTTATTGGTTTGACCATGCTTTGCGGACGCAACAAATATACGCGCATAGTATTGTATTCGGCGGTGGGATTTTCGGTTTTGTCAATTGTGCTATGCATTATTTCTCCCGAAATGGCAGAAAAAAGTATCAATTTCGCAATGATAGGATATGGGGCAATGTCGTTGCTGATGCTTGTTATGTTCTTTATTAGCAAGATGAAACCTATGCTTTTTGCAATAATATTGATGATAGGCATGGGCGGATTTGTGTATTCTGTGGATTATATTTTCAACAATGTGCTACAGGCGCATCAGCAGTCGAGGATTATGGACTTGCTTGGCAAGAATGACGATGTTCTCGGTACAGGCTACAATGTTCATCAGTCGAAGATTGCAATAGGTTCTGGCGGAATGTTGGGCAAGGGATTCCTGCATGGTACGCAGACCAAGTACAAGTTTGTGCCGGAACAGAGTACCGATTTCATTTTCTGCACGATAGGCGAGGAGTGGGGATTGTTGGGAATAACCGTTATCCTTGTTTTGTTCGGTTCGTTAATAATAAGAATTATCAATAAGGCAGAGCGGCAGAGGTCGACATTTTCACGGATATACGGATATGGCGTAGCTTCGATTCTATTTTTCCATGTAGCTATTAATATAGGTATGACGATTGGGCTTGCACCTGTTGTCGGAATTCCTTTGCCATTCTTTAGCTACGGCGGTTCTTCGTTGTGGGCGTTCACTATCCTGCTTTTCATCTTTGTGCGGCTCGATGCCGACAGATTGCAGGTATTCAGGTAGTTAATTCCTCTTGAACTCGTATTCGTAAACGGCTTCGTTCTTCATGTTGTCACCGACAACAACTTTCAGTTTGTATGTGTCGGCTTTTTGAAGGCGGTTGTCGAAATAGTATCTGAGGGATGATTTCTTTGGCTCATATTCGCCAAGTACCCATTTGCCGTTTATGTAGATGTTGTATATGCTTACGCCCGAAAGGTTGTCGGTAATCTTGAATTCCATGTACTTCTTGCTAGTCATGTCGCTAGCGATTACAATCGGCTTTATGGTTGGCGCAACAGTGTCGATTAGTATGAAGAATTTTCCGAACCTGTTTGTCTTGGCTGTTAACCAGCCATTTTCGCGCGATGAGGTCAGGTAGTTTGTTTTTCCCTTTATTTCGCGGCAGACGAATGCTTTCTCCTTGCATCGTGGAGGTACGAGGCTGTCATTCAGCGAAATGGTAAAACTTTTCTTAACAGCTTCTGTTTCATCGCCAAGCGAGAAAACTGGCGAATATTTCTTGTTGCCACTGCGGGTTAGGTTTACTTCGCGGTCGTCGAACAGAGTTGCAGAATCCATTGTTACACGGCAACCATTTACTTCAAGCGTATTTGATTCATTCCATTTCAGTTTCTTGACATTGTTGTATTTTATGTCGCTTGCCGTGTCGGTTACGATTGCAAACTTTATGTTGCTTACATTTCCGTTGAAGTCGGTAATTTTTATTTGAATATTTGTGGAATCTTTTTCTCCAATGTTCAGGAATCCGTTGTTTTGCAAGTTGCTGTATATGTCGAGGTCGTTGTTGGGTTCTACGAAAAGTTTCTGTACATACTTGCTGTCGGTCACATAGTAGTTGAAGTCGAAACAACTGTTTTTGTTCGACTGTTTGTCGAAATCAACCTTGTCGAAAATGGAGGTATATTTCGTTTTGCCATTAACAATCAAATCGACTTGTTTTGCCCCGTATCTGTTGTTGGAGCCATTCATTCTGTCGCAGTATTCCACGCCTATTCCTATTTTGCCTTTTGCAAAAACTGACGATGGAAGCTTGTAGTTGCCAGCCGATGTCTTTGTGATGGTAATCATTTGCTTTTCGGTTTTTCCTGCTACTGATGACTTTCCCGATTGCGGATAAATAACCACAGAAGAAACTTCGGGCGGTACATTGTCCGACATCTTTATGTATTTGCCTATGGTGTTGAGGGAAATGTCTGTGTCGGCTTCCCTTATTTCGAAATGCAGGTGTGGTCCGCCCGATTGACCAGTATTTCCAGAATATCCAACTAGCTGGCCTTTCTTTACGGGTATGTCGAGAGGCGAGAGGTTTACATCGATGCGGAAAGATTCTTTTTCGTATTGTATGTTTTTAGCATAAGTGGCTATTTCATCGGCAAATGCCGACATGTGTCCGAATACAGAGCGGTAACCGTTTTCGTAGTCGATGTATATGGCATGTCCGTATCCGTATGGCGAAATGAGTATTCTTGATACATATCCGTCAGCGAGTGCAAATAGAGGTTTACCATCGGAGTATGTTCGTATGTCAATTCCTGAATGGAAATGTGCAGCTCGCGGTTCGCTGAAGTTGCCGGAAAGCTGTATTGGAAAGTTTACTGGAAGCGTAAATTCGCTGAATGCATCTTGCTGAGCATATATGCTGTTAATAATGAGTATGGTAAGTATTGCGGTTAAAATCTTTTTCATATTGCAAATTTACTATATTTTGCAATTATGGTAGAGCCTGATTGTGCAACATATTAACTTTTCAGTACTAATATGTCGTTTATGTCTGTTGTGTATTGTGGCGACAAGTGTTCTCGTTTGATATTGAGGCGGTCGCTACCCTGGATGGCATTTCTTACTGTTCCAATTCCGTCGCGGCGGTTTATCTTGTCGATAGTTTGCTGTAATGCCGAAAGTTTGCTTCGGTTGCGTGTGTCGAACAAGTTGCCTTGCACAGCGTTTGCGGAAGATATGTCCCAAAGTATCACTCCTGCTTTTTTGTATGCAAAGTTGCCTTCGCGGTAGTTGGCTCTCAGTCCTTCAATTGCGTTCTTGATGATTTCGGAGGTATCGTTTGTACCTATTTCAAGACGAATGTTGATGTTGATGAAGTCTTGCGGAAGGTCGGTGCGGAATCGGCTGGTATAAGCAAATACCGTTAATTGTCGGCATATTGTATTCTGTTCGCGTAACTTGCGGGCGCAGTCGGAAGCAAAGTTGGCTACGGCTTCTTCGAGTTTTTGCTTGTCGCTAATTCCTTCGTCTGCAAAACTTCGGCTTACGCAGATACTTTTCTTGGCAGGCAGTTCGTCTAGACTTATGCATGCTTCGCCATGCAGTTCTCTCCATGTTCGGTAGCCTGTAATGCTGAAGGCTGTGCGCACCCATTCTCCATCGAGTCTGGTGAAGTCGGCTGCCGTACGGATTCCATATTTAGATAGGTGTTCTTTCATTTTTCGACCAATGCCGAACACGTCACCAACCTCGAAAAGGTCAAGTGCTTTCTGCCGTTTTTCTTCGGTGTCGATTATGCAACAACCGTGATAGCCTTTGTATTTTTTGGCAAATTTGCTGGCTACTTTGGCAAGCGTTCTTGTCGGTGCAATGCCTAGCGATATTGGAATTCCAGTTCCTTTGCCTACAGTCCTTACTATTTCCTGTCCGTATTTTTGCATGTATTTGCTGTCGCCCATGTCGGAGAAGTCTATGAAAGCCTCGTCAATGGAATATTGGTCGAGTTTTGGAGTGTAGCAGGATAGGAGCGACATTACGCGGTGGCTCATGTCGCCGTATAGCACATAGTTTGAAGAAAATATGGCGATATTGTATTTTTCTATTTCATTGCGAATTTGAAACAATGGAACTCCCATTTTTATTCCCAGTGCCTTGGCTTCGTTTGAACGGGAAATTACACATCCATCGTTGTTCGATAGTACAATAACGGGCTTCCCGTTGAGGTTTGGGCGGAAAACTCTTTCACACGAGACAAAGAAATTGTTGCAGTCGGCAAGTCCGAAAAGTTCCATTATCGCATTTTCTTTATCGTGTATGTAATAACTCCCCATACGGAGAAGTCGTTTTCTGATGTGATTTTTGTCGGATTGGCTTTCTCGTCGGCCGATAAAAGCCATACACATTTTTTTGCTTTGTCGATTTTTATGCGTCTCAGCACAAACTCGCCATCAATGAAAGCGGCGACAAAATCACCATCCTTTGCATCGAGCGATTTGTCTATTACAACAATGTCTCCATTACCAATTCCGGCTTCTTTCATGGAGTCACCATCAACGCGGGCAAAAAAAGTGGTTTCACGATGACGAACAAGCACGCGGTTCAGGTCGATGGTTCCGTTCATGTAGTTTTGCGCAGGCGATGGAAAACCGGCATGTATTGCCGATGGGTCATACGAAGGTTCCCGTTCGTTGGCCGATTCCTGTTCTGGCATAATGAGTCTTGTGCTGTCGTCCATGTCTGGTTATAGTTTAGTTGTAGAAGTTGTCGAACCAGCTTCTGCGCTTGTTAAGCTTGAGGTCCTGTAGCATTGCTGCCTTTACGTTAATTTGGAATGCATACGATTTATGCTGACCGAAAGGAACTACATGCAAACTCATTTCCCAGCAATGCAGGTCGCGGTAGATGTCTATTGTGGTGGCGCTCATCTTCTTGGCTTCTATATCGTAACCTGTAGAAACGCTGATTTTCCACTTCTTTGTAATGTTTAGTTCGCCTGACATGTTTATCGTCTGTGTTATTGTCGATTCG
>JBGUHW010000208.1:0-16552 GCA_045112395.1 Bacteroidales bacterium | reverse complement strand
ATACGACTGATTGTTGTACACATTTATAGATTTTTGTACGGTATCGCCACTAGTCTTAACCTCCAGATAATTGAAATACACATTGGTTTCCTGCAGATTGGCATTTTTACCCGGGGCAAACTTTATATTACAGTCGTTAGTATATCTTGACAGCTCAATTTTTGGTGCTCTTGCATCCGGAGTAATTATACGGCAACCATCCACTATTTCGGCACTGCCTCTTGCAATAATCCTTCCATTGTCAATGTTTACCTCCAGCTCATACACAAAACCTTCGGAAAGCTCAGGTCTACCAACCCATATCGTATTTCTGTCGCTTGCAAAATAACCGCTCTCTTTTGGAATGCTGTCCACCGACCAGAAATTCCAGGTCTTCAACACTGTGTTTCCCTGCTTCTTATGCATTTTCACCTGCACATCGCAGTCGTAGAACAAAGAATCGGACACCGAAGCCATTTCAGATGCTGGCAAATTACCAATAAAACACTTGTTAACCTTAACATATTGCATATCCTGCGACTTGTCGAGAACACAAAAAATAGCAGGAACATCACGCCACGTATCATTAACATCAAAGTCTGAATTGCAAGAAGAGGAGACAATTATCAAACTCAATATGCTTACTATCAATATATTTCTAATCATTTCTAAAACTCTAATTCGAATGCAAAAATAAAACAAAAAAGAACACCAGCAACTTTTGTGTAAAAAAAAAGGGCGAAAATCGCCCTTCCTGTATTTCGTAAAGATTTTACTCTACATATTCGTAAGTCCACTTTTCGGTAATTTTTGAAACCGAGAAATGAGTAGTTTCTGTCCTTCTTACCACCTTTTCCATTGGCGTTTTCTTGTCGTATGTGTATTCACATTCTTCAGTATATGTTTTGTCGGGACCTTCATAAGTACAGCTTACAACATTGTTGCGCGAGAAGATAAGACAACTTACACCACCTTCTTCTACAAGCCCCATAACGCGAGCCACCTGTGGATTCCTATTCTTATCGTAGGTGTAAGATATATTTATTGTATCTCCAGTCGTAGAAACCATAGATACGTGCGAAATGTTATTCTTTTCCCATTCAATAACATAGTCGTTGACTTTTATATCGTATTCAGCTTTCGGTCTTATTTCGCTTGCCTCAATACTTTCAGCCATTTCCTCCGAAACAAAATACGGAAGCAAAGAAGTTTCCATGCAGGAGAAATTTCTTGGGAATCTCGGCGTATTGATAGTTTCCTTTATCGACACAACCTTGTTGCCATCATAATCAAGCACCAACCACCTATAGGGCAAACTATTTTCTGAAAATTCCTCTGTGAAATACTTTATTTCCTTGAGTTTCTTCGAATCATTGTCGTACATGAATCGTATGCGAGTCTTTCTTTCTGCAGCAATATTGGATGTTATACCAATAATCCTGTTACTTTCCTTTTTGTTGTACTCGTAGTTGTAGTTGTACCACACATCTCCGTTAGTCCTATATACGGTACGGGATGCAAGATATTTTCCGTCCCATATCCAATCTTCACGCAAATACTTTGCGGTGGAACTTGGATGGTCAATACTGTCAATTGTTGTTACAGCTTCCTTCTCATACCATACTTTAGCCAATTGGTCCTTTGGCTTATATACTCCACTTTTATTGCATGATACCAAGAGGATTGCGCTCAACAGCACAAACGATACGATTGCTATTTTTTTCATAAAAACTAATTAATTAAAAGTCGTGCAAAATTACACTTTCATTATCAATTAATAAGCGCCAGAAACATTTTTTTTCTTAAAAAAAACAAAAAGTTTTCAACAAACCAAATCCACTAAAAATCAGCACTTTCCGCACTTGCAATTATACAAAAAAAGGCTTCCACGTGGGAAGCCTTGAGAGTATTAATAATTTATGCAAATTTACTTATACTCGTATGTAGTAGTAGATGTTGTTGTTGTCTTATAGCTAAAAGAATAGTCCCCATTAGAACTTGTATTTTCATAGCGATACACTGTAGTGACTGATGTCGGATATTTACCATCATATTCGTATGTGTATTCATCTATTGTTGTTATAGTTTTGTTATTGTTCGTAAAACTGCTTGTTTCCTTTACTACATTATTTTTTGAATATGCGAAATGCAACCCATCAGCTTCTTCTTCGAATACACGCACAGCCCCATACATACCATAATATGGATTAATATTATTGTCGTATTCGTATGTAGTTGTAACTGGCTCATAATCAGGTTCTGTTGTTACTACCTGCGAAATATTCTTGCCATCCCATGTAATATTTGCTGTAATTGTATAAGTATGCGTTGCTTTAGCCGTAAGCTCCTTTTCTTTTAGTTCCATATATTTTAAAATATACCTAGGTATCAATGACTTTGCAAAATCAGACATATTCTTATCTGAAGCGCCCCAATATTCCGTCATAGCCACCTTAACAGGCAACTTACCTTCATATTCTATATCATAGCTAAAACCTAATTCATTGTCTTCATAATACTTCATAGACTGCAATTTTTTGTCTTCGTTATATGCGTATTCAACCTTTCCTCCGTCGAATGTCAAACCAGTCAGACGGTTCTTGTCATCATAGATATAAGCAACATTAGCATCAACATTACCGTGGCTATCCTTAATTACGACAGAACTCAAAGTCTTGTCAACCCAGTTCCACTCTTCGGCAACATAACGAGGCTGAGCCATTGTATCAGTTCTTGTGGTAGTCATATCGGGGGTTACTTGGGTGGTCACATCTATTGTTGTCCACTCTTTATAAATCTTTGCAATTTTCTCTTTGGGTTTGTATACGCCGTCTTTCTTGCACGATACAAATGCAACTGTCAACAACGCAATTGCTACAATCAATAAATTTCTTTTCATCTCTTTAAATTTAAATTAGCGTTATGTATAAAATTATCCGCAAATATATGACATTTCTGCATACTAGAAAAAAAATATATGTATTCATACAAAAAAAGGCTTCCACATCGGGAAGCCTTGTGTATTAACCAATCAACGAAAAATTACTTTGTATATTCGTATGTAGTTGTATTAACAGTAGTAGTCTTATAAGTAGTTCCCAAAATCTCATTTTCGCGTACATCGGTAGTAATTACCTTTACAGGCATCTTGCCGTCATATTCGTAAGCATATTCATCAACTTCTGTAATAGTCTTGTTGCCTTCAACATAGCTCTCGGTTCTCTTTACGATGTTATTCTTCGAGTAAAATACTTCATAATCTTCACTGCAATACATTCCTGCGAAAGGATTTGTCTTGCCATCATATTCGTAAGTAATAGTGTGCTTATAGTTATCATCACTCGTAGTAACTACCTGAGAAATGTTCTTGCCATCCCATTCCAATGCCGATGTATATGTATATGAAATAGTTGTAGTCTTAGCACTAATATCATTCGCTTCAATTGCATCGCATATATAGCTAGGAATTATTGTCCTTGCAAAATCAGAAACCTTCTTGCCAATAGTATATGTGTACACTGTAGTTATTGTGGTAGGCACCTTACCATCGTATGTAATTTCCATAACTGCTTCGGAATGATCGCCCTGCGAAATCTTAACAGTCTGCAATTTCTTATCGTCGTTGTAAATATATTCAGCTTTTCTGTTATCTCCACCAGTGCAACCAGTAATTCTGTTCTTATCGTCGTAGGTGTATTTTTTAGTTTCCCTAACAACACCATCATCATTCTTGTAGGTAATGCTTTCCAAGGTCTTTTTACCCCATGCCCATTCTTGCGCAACATAAGGTTTAAGAGAGTCAATCCTTGTGCTTGAACCACTAGCATCTGTTGTCACTGTAGTTCTTGTCCATTCATTGTAAACCTTTGCAACTTTGTGTTTTGGATTGAAAACGCCATCCTTCTTGCACGATACAAATGCAACTGCCAATAATGCAATCGCTGAAATCAATAAAATTCTTTTCATCACTTTTTAATTTAAAGTTAATAATACTAATTTATCTCTAATAATATTTTTTCTCAAAAAATTCACTTAGTGTATTCGTATTTTTCGTTAGTAACCTTAGTAATGGTTTGCTTTGCCGTAATCAGTCCAGTCATTTCAGTATTGGTTACGCTGGTTGTTTTTGCGGAAGCAGGAACATTGCCGTCATATTCATAAACAATGTCTTCTGTAGTTTCTTCCTTCGTAGTTAAGGAGCTAACCACAATGGTTCTAGTTGACGTAATCTTTGTCACATTATTCTTCGAAAACATTACAGACGAAAGGTTTTCATCAGAATAAAATCCTGAAAACGGATTAATTTTACCATCATATTCGTATGTAGCCGTAGATGTAATCTTATCGTTTTTTGATGTCATCCGTGAAATGTTCTTGCCGTCCCACTCAAATGTAACATTTGTTACATCTGTTGAAATAACCTTAGGAACAATCTCTCCGCAGTTAATTTCTTCAGGATAAATAACGTTCACTATCTGGCAAGGAAGAATCATAGCAAGAGCGGCCTGCGATTTATCTGAATAATAATAATCCGTAATCTTCATCGAAGAAACATGCTTGTCTTCGTAACCAAGTTCAACGGTGCTTGCTGTATCTGTACCGTCATATACATTAATATTCGAGAGCCTCTTGTCATCGTTATAAATGTATTCATAAATGAAGCTACCTTCCCGCATACCGATAAGCCTATTCTTGTCATCATACGAGTATGTGTACTCGATTGTAGGAAACGACTCCGTGTTTGTCACATAGTTAAACTTACGAAAACTATGGATTCTTTTGTCAATAGTTTTTTTGCCCCAAACGAATTCTTCGCTTACGTAATCATTGACATTCGTGGTATCATAGGAAGTTCTTTCCTCCCAATTGCATATAATTTTTGCTATTTTCTTCTTAGGCTTGTAAACACCATCCTTCTGGCACGATACAAATGCGACTGCCAATAAAGCAATAGCTAAAACCAATAAATTTCTTTTCACGCTATAAAGTTAAAATAAATATCTGTAATTTTCCGCAAATATATCTATTCCGACAAATAGTAATAGTTTTTTTTAAAAAAATTACAACTTATGATGCATTTTCTTTGCCTTGGTCTCTAGGTAGAACTTGTTGTACTCGTTAGGTTCCACCTTGATAGGTACGGTTTCCACAACTTCTAGTCCATATCCCTTGATACCTGCCATCTTGCGTGGATTGTTGGTTATGAGACGCATCTTTGTAACGCCAATATGCCTTAATATCTGTGCACCAACGCCATAATCGCGCTCATCGTCCTTGAATCCTAGGTGAAGGTTTGCCTCAACGGTATCGTAGCCTTGCTCCTGCAACTTGTATGCTGCTATCTTGTTCATCAGACCAATTCCGCGTCCTTCCTGGTTGAGATAAAGCAAAACACCCTTGCCTTCCTTTTCGATCATCTTCATCGACTCGTGCAACTGAGTTCCGCAGTCGCATTTCTTTGAACCAAATATGTCGCCAGTTGCACAACTAGAATGCACGCGCACAAGCACCGGTTCATCGGGTTCCCACTTGCCCTTGATAAGAGCAACATGCTCAAGGCCATTGCAATGCTGACGGAATGGTATTACATCGAAATTTCCATATTCGGTAGGCAGGAACACGCGGTCGCCCATATCCACAAGGCTTTCGGTCTGCAAGCGATACTTAATTATATCGGCAATACATATAATCTTAAGTCCGTACTTGTCGGCCACCTCGAAAAGCTGTGGCAGGCGCGCCATTGTTCCGTCCTCGTTCATAATTTCGATAAGTGCTGCTGCAGGATATAGTCCTGCCAGACGAGCCAAATCAATAGAAGCCTCGGTATGTCCTGCACGACGGAGCACGCCCTTACTCTTTGCGTAAAGCGGATTTATATGACCTGGACGGCCAAATGTTTCGGGCTTGGAGTTCGGGTCGGCCAAAGCGCGGATTGTAGCAGCGCGGTCGTGAGCCGAAACGCCAGTAGTACAACCTTCCAACTTATCGACAGTAACGGTAAATGGAGTTCCAAGCATCGATGTATTGTTCGACACCTGATGAGCAAGCTCCAATTCTTCGCAACGTTCCTCGGTGATAGGCGCACAAAGCACTCCGCGACCATTGTGAAGCATAAAGTTCACTATTTCGGGGGTTATCTTCTCGGCGGCAACAATGAAATCGCCTTCATTTTCTCTATCTTCGTCGTCAACGACAATAACAATCTTTCCCTGTCTGAAATCCTCAATGGCTTCTTCGACAGTATTCAAATGACGCTTATTATCTTCAATCATCTCGTTTCCTTTCTATATGGGATGCAAAAAAACTTCCCAATTTTTAAGACCGCAAATTTACATTAAAAATCCGTTTGCAATCCAATAAAAACAAAAAAAGACAAAAAGGTAACAACAGATATTTACAAATCATCCAAATGGTTTGTAATCAAAGAAATATGCATATATAAAATTACTGATTATCCTCGTCCTTTGTCCGTCTGAACTTTATCAAATTTATTATCTTGTTCATTACGCGAGGATTTATTCTCAAATTGTCATTGGCGACAGCCACAACCAAGTAAACACCGATAGGCAATAGGATGAGAGAACTTACCCACATTCCAATATATGTTGGAGTTACCAATTCCTTGACGGTACTTTCAAAAGTTGTCGATATAATATAGTACATAAGAAATATTAAAACAGAAACTACCGTTGAAAGGCCGAAACCACCTTTTCTGATTATTGAACCTAATGGTATGCCAATCAGGCAGAATAACAAACATGCCAACGACAACGAATATTTCCTATACCACTCTATTTCGTGACGAACTATCCACCTACGAGTTCCTTCAACCTCATCCGCCACAATATTTACATACGTGTCAGCCGAGCGCGAATAATTGACCGCAAATTCATATACTTGCTCTTTCTGCACATTGTCCATCATTGAAAGCAGCGTATCTATATTGATTTTTGACACAACCGATTCGTCATCAGCCGAAATTCTCAATGGAGGAGCTTTCGAAAATGCATACGTCCCCATGTTTCCATAATGAATTTCGTTCATGCCCTTGAAAATCTGAAAGCGCTTGAAATTTCCACATATCTCCTGCTCCCTGTTTCCTAAGGCATCATTCAACGAGTCCATAGTATATTTTAGCTGCTGATTATCAAGCATTTCATAACCACCCTTGAAAAATTCCTCGTTATCCTTGTCGATTCCTGTCGCATCAAGCTCCAAATATGCCACCTGACGTTCAAACTTAGAACTTTGATGCTGATATTTGCTTCCTTTTACATCCTCGTGACGCGTACCGTTGTGAAGTTCCAGTATCATCATCGAATTGTCTTCCGTTATCAAAATATTACCTGACGAAGCCATTGTAACATTGTTGGGTGTGGAAGTATTGCGGTGATCATAAATAAGTATTCCGTTCAAGTCGTTGTTGCGAGTCTTCTGGTCGACCTTGATAAAGATATCATCGGCAGGCTCAACAAATATGCCATTCTGTATTATGACTTCGGGGCGCTGCTGCTGTATTCCAAACAACAACGACCTCATTTTCAGATTGGTATACGGCATAAGATTATTAGAAAAGAAAAATGCACCACAACTGATTACAATATTGAAAACAACCAGCGGAAGCATTATCCTGTACAGCGAAACTCCACCCGACTTCATAGCGAATAGCTCGTTGGTCTCGCCAAACTTACCCATAGCCATAATTGATGCAAGAAGTCCGGACAACGGCAATGCCAATGGCACCAGCGAGAACGATGCATAGAACATCAGTTCCAGAATTATTGAAAAATCCAAGCCCTTACCAACAAGGTCATCGATATATCTCCAAAGAAACTGCATGAGAAGTATGAAGACACACAAAAGGAACGTTATTATCCATGGACCGATAAACGCCCGCAAGATATATCTGTGCAACCTCTTCATGCCAACTTGTAATTTTTACAAAGTTAATGGTTTTTTCCGAAAATACTCCTCCACTACTGCCCTGTCTTTATTAAGCTGATTCACAAGACTTTCCACATCGTTAAATTTTTGCTCTACCCTTATTCTCGAACAAAAGCTTACTTTCACTTCCTTGCCGTACAAGTCGGCGGAGCATCCTAACATGTGCAGTTCGATACTTTGGCTTTTGCCATCGAATGTTGGACAATAACCTATATTAAGCATTGATTCGTAACACTTTCCGTCAACCGAAGCCAACACTACATACACGCCATTGGCCGGCACGACCTTACGGCTATCCGAAATTTCAATATTTGCCGTTGGGAAACCAATTGTGTGTCCAACACCTCGACCATGCACCACCTTTCCGGTAATACTATATTTGTATCCTAGAAATCTATTTGCAGTCGACACATCTCCATTAGCCAATAAATTCCTTATCGACGAAGAACTTATATCGTCCGAATAATCCAGATGGAACCTATCAAGACGCGAAACGGGAATTTTTCCAGAAAATATTTCGGACACTCCATTTTCCTTGTGCCCTATGGAATTGTTATAACCGAGCAATAGCCTCGAAACCGAAAGTCTTGATACTAATATATCATCAATGAAGCGAGTTCCAGAAAGTGCGGCTATTTCGGAATTGAAATTCAGCACCAACAAGTTCCTAACGCCAAACCTATCGAACAATGCAAGTTTCTCGTCCATTGTCGAAAGCAAGCTAATCTTTCTACCGAAAAACTCAGCCGGATGCGGATTCATTGTTATGACAAGCTCCCCGAATCCTGAATTTTCCGCCATCAGCTTTACCTGATCAATAATATATTGATGTCCTGTATGTACACCATCGAACACGCCTACAGTAGCTACGCAGTTCTTCGGAATTTCAGGCGATATTTCATAAAATACTTTCAAGCAGAATTTTTTTGCAAAGATACAATATTATTTACGATTTACGATTTTAGATTTACGATTGTACAATCGCGTCATGACGCGATTCAAGAAAAGGCGCAAATCATCGAATTATCAAATTATCAAATCACACATGTCCCAAACTTTGATATTTTTGCAACGTGGAAGAAACGCAGATAGAATATCAACGACTGACTATAGAAAAGGAGTGCTCGGAATTCATGGCCAAGCTCCCCAACCGCATTTTCATAAACGGACGCTTCGTGGGCATAATGCAACAGAAAAAAGTTAGCATAATGATACCCGAAGGCACATACAACATAATGATTCAAAGTCCTATTCCGCTACTGTACGCTACCGACCAAATTGAAATACAGAAAGGCGTGGAAAATGTCGTAGCATTCAAAAATCGCGAACGAATATGGGACATCCTATTTACAATCGACCTTGTGCTATGGATTGCGGGATTTTTCGTAACTCTGCCAGAACCGTGGGACCTGATATACGAAATTTCGACCAATACCTTCCTTGCCTTATGGCTCATCTACGAGTTTTGCATACGCAAAAAGTATTACAAAATTAGGCAATGGAAAAATTGTCAATTAACAATGGATAATGGATAATTAATAATTGACAATTAACAATGGATAATTAATAATTGGTAATAAAAAAAAGAAGTCCGCAAGCGGACTTCCCTATTGTTTTATCTAATAAGCATTACTGTTCCCTGCCTATTGTGTATTACACCGTTCCAATCCTCAAAGGTGCAGAACCACTGATACAGACCAGGTGGACAAACTGCATCGCCTTTTATCTTATTTCCCCAGTCGGTACCATCCCAGGCACCTTCGCCACATGATTCGCACGATGCGGATGGATCGTATGTGTCGCTTCTAAATACAATTGCACCCCACCTGTCGAAAACTGTAAGCATATAGTTGTTCCTGGTGATGCCGTTTCCACAAATCCTGAAACAGTCGTTTATACCATCGCCATTCGGTGTGAATGATGTAGGAGCATAAAATGCAAACTCATTCTGAATTATTATTGGGCGTATTGTAGTATCACGACAATAATTTTCCGATTCAGCGACCAGCATAACCTCGAACTCACCTATCCTTCTGTACTTATGGCGAGGATTCTCAAACAACGAACTATCGTTGTCGCCAAAGAACCAGAAATAACGCTCTGCTCCTGTAGAATAATTGATAAACTCTATCTCAGAATCAAGCATACCCGTAATCAAAGGATCAGACTCAAACAAGGCCTTAGGTTTCGGATATACGGTAATCATATTGTTATATGTCTTGTAGAAATGGCAACCAAAATTATCAACAAGTTCAAGAGAAACATTGTATGTTCCGTCCTGATTATACTCATGTGTTGGTGACCATGCATCGGAGAAGGCATAATCGCCAAATTCCCACAATGTTTGAGTTGCAGTATTAAATGGTATGAACCTTACTGCTAGCGGAGCACATCCTTCGATTTGGGATGCAGTAAACAAAGTATCAGGCTTTGGTCTAACATTTATCAGTATCGAATCTTCCACAGGTGTAGTACCGCACATATCCGACAATGTTATATGAACCATAGTTGTTGTATCGAGATTTATTGTAAACGGAGATGGTACTATTTCACCGCTGTCAATTGTCAGCAAATACGGACCGCCGTTTCCACCTTCCGACACAACATTTATTATTGCACCAGTTCCTGGACATATTGTGTCGTAACTTGTTGTTACAGCTCTTATATTCAGTGGCGGATTCAAAGTCACAGTCACAGGTTGCGAAACAGCAGAGCATCCAGATGCATCAATAACTGTAAGTGTATATGTCGAATTAACCTCCGGTGTCACTGTCAACATATTTGAGTACGAAATCACAGAATCCTGATTTGCCCATATATATGTATAGAACGGGGTACCACCAGCAGCCTGAGTCGTTATCGTAGTCGTCTGACCGTTGCATATAGTCTGGTCGCTCATAGGTAATATATATATAGGTGTAGGTCCTTCAATCGTTATGCTACTTTCGATGCGGCAATCGTGATCATCTGTTACAGTAACTACATACTCGCCAGGAACTGCATTTATATTATGCGTTGTCTGTCCTTCGGGCCATAAGTATGAATACGGAGGAACACCTCCCTGAACATTGATTGTAGCAGTTCCGTCATCAATATCACCACACGATGCCGGTGTTGACATTGTATTAATGAACATTTGTGAAGGTTCATCAATAATGAAATAGGTATTTACATGACATCCGATTACATCCATTACTGTCACAGTATACAAACCAGCACACAATCCCCTATATATGTAATTATCAGAACCCCACAAATACTGGAAAGGCTGTAGACCGCCATGCATAACTATTTCGGCGCTACCATCGCAAGAACCGAAACATCTGTTATGAACCAGAATCATCGAATCAATAACCATTTCGGGACTTACCGTAATCGTAAATGTCTCTGTATTAGACTGGCAATTATGGCTATCGGTAACATATACCGAATAAGTTGTAGTTTCATGAAGCGTTGTCTCGAAATTAGGAGTATTGCCCACATCTGTTCCATTGTCTGTTATCCAATGGAATGTGTACGGCATAGTACCGCCAATAGCAGATGACTGAACAAACGAAACCGTTCCCTCGCACACTGCACTATTCCCATCGGTGGATACAATAAGCGGATCAGGCTGATTGACTATAAATTCGCGCGACAAAGAACATCCATGCTCATCAGTAACTGTAACTACATACTGACCAGCAGCCAAGTTTCGACGAACTCTAGATGCATAACCAATATCCGACCATAGGTATGACAAGTCGCCTGTACCGCCGTTAACACTTATGCTTATCACGCCGTCGTACGAACGATAGCATGAAAGGTCGGTGCTGTGCGTAAACATATCGACTACCACCATTTCATCCGGTTCGTTTATCTCATAGTTGAAAGCCAGTTCGCAACCATTAGCATCACTCAAAGTTACACTATATTCGCCAACGCACAAATTGAGCAATGTGTTAGACGGAGCGCTCCACGAATACGAGTAAGGCAATGTACCGCCAGTAGCTGTTAATGTTGCCGAACCTTGGCAGTCGCGATAGCATCTGTTGTCAACCGTTGATATATCACCTACCAACTTCGATGGCGTAAAGATATTTACAACCGTATCTTCCGAAATACATCCGTTAGCCTCTATATGCAATGTCACTGGATGAGTTGCTGCCTCCGGATCCTGCCAATATATCACGTATGGACCTACACCGCTTCCCGACTCAACAATTGCGCCATCGAAATCCCAGAAGTACTGAGCATTGTTTCCAACAGTTCCCACTGTAGTCATGTTGCCGATATAGGTGATTGTTGTAGCATCGCCATAACAACTTATAGGCAAATATGCAAAAGTATTAGTCGGTTGCGGATAAAACTCCACAATAACATCGTCGTAGGTTGAACAGTTGTTGTAGTCGCCCAAATAAGCTTCCGTCCATCTGAACTTGTAAGTTCCCCAAGCATCAACAAAAACATTTGTTGTTGGAGAATGTTCGGCTGCAAATGTTGCATTACCGCCTGTTGGCGCAGAAACAACAGTCCATGTACCTTCATTTCCAGCAGGAAGCGGAGTTGCCGACAGCATATAGCGGTCGGTACATACACGAACATCTTCACCTGCATACGGAGCCGGCTGAATACAACAACCAGGATCATTATAGTCCCTTACTGTTACAACCAAAGTTGTATCGTACGTACAACCAAAATTATCGGTAGCATAGAATGTATATTCATGCTGACCTGGAAGGTCAGGGGTTGCTGTTGTACTAGCTGTCAGGTCCTGGAAAATATTATCTCCATCCCAAGTCAAGTCGGTAGAAGTCGATGAAATATCAAATTCAGTCTGGTACTGAACAACATTGTCACCAGCAGGAATCATGTGGTCGGCAAAGTGCAACTCTACAGAGAATACTGTTCCATCGTCAGATCCTATATGATCCTCTATATTTATGCACCATTGGCCATTGACAGGACAACCTTCAAGGCTCGACCAGCTACCTCGTGGAAGATAATCAGCCCCAGGTATAAGTGTTCCCCAACCAGTATGTGAAGTAGCATAGGATTCAATCGTTTGAGAAGCATCGTGTGTCCAGCAATAATGATAAGGCACACCTTGCTCACAAGGTCTGCTATCATCGTCAATAGGTTCTCCCAGATATTGTCCACCACAGCTTGAACAAGCTGAGCTATACCCATTAAAAAGATCCATCCTACTTCCATTTGGACAGGTTATCCAAATTTCAAGGTCACCGATGTAAGAATGTTCCATCTCAACGCAGATAGACTCAATATCGCTTGCGGCCTGAATTGTCTGACCTGGGGCAAAAGCGTTGTGCTCGAAGCACATTGTCTGTACATATCCTGTTTCATCCACAAAACAGTGTTCCTCTATTAGCACCTCGGGAATTTCCATAACCCATAAATCAGGCTGGTGTACCTGACCTTCGAGCAAAGCAACTTCGCCAGGACATATCGATGGTGTTGCCGCAGTTCCTGTAAATGTCGGAGCCAATGATATTACCACGAGGAATGGATCCGGATAAGAATAAGAACAACCATTAATATCAACAGCCGAAAGGTTTATGTAGTAGGCTCCAGGCTCAATATCTGAAGTAAGGACATTGTGTCCCAAACCAGAATCTTCGTGACGACCAGTAGCATCAACCCAGCTCCAAGTCCAAGTAAGGTTCTCGTCCGACTGATGATAACCTTGAGGGGCATCATTATTTGGGAATACTCCATGAGCAGCTATACCGAGGTCATCGTTGGAACAAGCCTCGTAACGTTCTTCTGCAGCATTCCAACGTGCAGTAATGTCAGGTACCAAAGTAAAATCCTGGCAAGCCATAGCACAGCTTATCTGAATTTCGAAGCCTGCATAAGTTATCGAATAATCACTTTCCCAAACAAAAGTCGCACACGATGCGTTTAATGAATACTCATTTGTTACAGAACCTCCTATTTCATTTGCTATACATCTTCCAGAAGTTCCCGTGCCTTCATATATCGAAAGATAATCACATCCTGATTCAGTGTTCATCGTCACGCTCAGTTCCATCGGATAACCAGTCGGAACGCAAACTGTTATTCTATAATACTCATCATTTTGATATGAACCACTTGCGCCACCTGAGTCGTATAAGGTTGCCGAACAACCAGTCATTGTCACAGTTGTATTATGGGTAGATGAATTCATGGTTATCACCTGTTGTGAAAAAACAGCAACAGAGAATACGCAAAGCAGAATTGCAAATAATATTTTCTTACTATCTATTTTCATTATTAGCCCTCCTGTATTCGTTAAAGAGTTTTGTAAGGTCGTCGCCAGAATAAAACACCAGCAAATAACCAGTATCACCAATCAAGTATGCATTTGACTTCTTAGGCAATACCTCATAACTATATTCCATAACATTGAAAGTTTCTGGATCGTATTCAGTTACTTCTGCCCCAGCCATCTTTGTTTCCTTATCCCAATACTTTAATTTCGGGAAAGGAGAAGATTCTGGATCACTAATTTGCTTTACAACATAAGCATTATCCAAAAACCAATTCTTGTATTCAACACCTGCCGGATTATGGCTCAGCATATTTTGCAACACATCTTCCGAATACCTTGCATATAATCGGCTATCAATTGACAATGTCTGCGAAAATACACCGAATCCAATGAGAATCAGCGACAAAAGCAATATTATCTTTTTCATAAACATAACTTTTCTATATCCAAATCCAATTGCATAACGCAAAAAAACATTCGCGGTTGCCTCCAGCGAACAAAAATTTTTTCACACTACGCAACAATCGGCAAAGATATATTTTTTATTAGAGGTATGCAAGCGATAAGATTTTTTTTTGAATTATTTTTTGAAGGCGGTTTGTAGGGGGATGTTTTGATAGCATTCCCCTACAAATACGCACGCCTTATCTAATCAAATTTACCTCGCCTTGCTCCTTGTGCAGATTCCCAAACACATCCTCAAACTGGCAGAACCACTGGTAAATACCATTTGGCAAAACCTTGTCGCCCTTGCGCTTGCTTCCCATGTCGGTTCCATCCCACGAACCTTCGGAACATGCATCACAGCTAGCTTTGGGAAAATAATCAGTCGTCTGGAATACCAATTCGCCCCAACGGTCGTATACCGTCAATAGGAAATTGTTCTTCGAAATGCCGCTTCCGCAAATTCTGAAGCAGTCGTTTATGCCATCGCCATTGGGAGTGAAGGATGTAGGCGCATAGAAAGACGACTCGCTGTAAACCATTATTGTACGCGCAGTTGTATCGGCACAATAATGTTCGTTTTCGGCAACAAGCACAACCTCGTATTCGCCAGAAGCAGGATACAAATGTCGCGGGTTTTCGAACATAGAACTATCGTTGTCGCCAAACGACCAGAAATATCTAACAGCATCAATTGACCTATTGACGAAAAGCACCTCGGCTGACATCGCCGATACCGCCTGCACATCGGCATCAAACAGCGCCTTGGGACGAGGATAGGCATGTATCATATCGGGCATAGTCTTTTTCACACGACAGCTATACTCGTTTGTAACCGACATTGTTACATCAAAGTCGCCAGCTTTGCTATACTCATGCGTTGGCACTTCCGACTCGGAAAAATTATTGTCGCCAAACTCCCATAGGTAATTGCTTCCGCTTACAGTAAACGGAGCAAACGACACAGACAGCGGCACACAGCCGAAAACCTTGTCGGCACGGAACAATTCATCGGGAATCGGATACACATGAATGAGAACCGAATCCATAACCGATGGAGTTCCACACATATCGGAAAGCGTAATGTAGAACATCGTGGTGGTGTCTGGTCGTACTGCAAAGGGCGACGGCACTATGCTCCTATCGCCGAGCGTGAGCGTATACGGACCACCATTGCCGCCTGTAGCCTCAACATAGACAAGCACCTCATCGCCAGGGCAAACGGTATCGCGATTAGGCAAAATCGAGACAATTTGCAGATCGGGATTTATAGATACTGTAACAGGTGGCAGTTGTACAGAACAGCCATTTGCATCGGTAACAATCAAGCTGTAAGTCGATGCTACTGTTGGCGAAACAGTGTATTGCGAACCGAAATAACTACCGCCATCAGAACCCGACCACGCATAGTCGTAGAATGGAGTCCCGCCCGAAACTTGTGTTGTAAGTACAGCCGACTGCCCCTTGCAAACAGTAACATTGTTCATAGGCAATGCCTGCAAAGGCAATGGCTCGGTAATTTCATAATCTTGCGTAAAACGACAACCATAGTCATCGAGCACTGTAACGGTGTATGTTCCAGCCGAAGCTACAAGTGTTTCGGTAGTATTTCCATTGGGCCAAAGGTAAGTATATGGCGGAGTTGCACCCGAAACAAATATCCTTGCCTCACCATCGTCGCCACCATTGCATGAAACAGGCTTAAGCGAAGACGAAACCATAAAGTCATCAGGCTGTGTAATCACAAAAGTTGTTATTGCCGAACAACCTATGCGATCGGTAACGGTAACAGCATACATTCCACCACAAATTCCATCGTATACGTAATTGTCTGACGGCCAACTATATTGCAAAGGGGCGAGTCCGCCACTCACGACAAGTTCTGCCCTACCATTGCAATGCCCGTAACAATTCACATTTTGCAACATTACG